>JADYYZ010000527.1 GCA_020853405.1 Acetobacteraceae bacterium | reverse complement strand
TGGCCGGGTTGGCGGCGGCGATCCGCACACTGCTCGACCAGCCGGCGCGTGCTGCCGCCATGGGGGCGGCCGGCCGCGATGACGTGCTCCGCCGCTTCAACCCCGATCGCATGGGCGCGGCGCTGGCCGCGCTGCTGCGCGAGGTCGCGGCAGGCGGCCCGGCCCGCAGCTAGCGTCTGATCCGCGGAGGCGGACTCGCCGGAGCGGTGAATCGGCCGCTCAGACATGCCTAAAGCATGATCCACCTGAGTGGATCATGCTTTAGAAAGTCGGGCGATGCACCTGCTGCTGGTCGCCGACGATCCCGCGCTCGCCGATCCCGGATCCTCGGCGTTTGCCCGCCATGCGCATTATGCCGCGGCACTGGCGGCACGGCGGCCCGGGGCGCTTCTGTCGGTGCTGGCACCCGGCGTGCGGGCGCCGATCGTGCGTGGCGGCCTGTGCATCCTCGGTGCGCCGCCTTCCGACCGCCCCGATGCGGTGAGCGCGCAGGCACCCTGGCGCGCCACCGCCTGGCGGATCGCGCTGGCCGCCCGGGTGCCGTTCCTCGCCCAGCTGCATTTCGACCCCTTCGCGCCGGGGCATGGCGCGGCAGGCCATGCGCGGCGCCTGCTCGCCCGGCTTGCCGCGCGCCGCGCCGCCCGCCTGCGCGTGATGGCGCCCGCCACCGCCGACGCGGTGGCAGAGCGCTGGGCAATCGGGCGCGAAAGAATCTGGGTGGCGCCGGTGCCGATCCGGCTGGCCGGGGCGCGCGCGGCGCGTGAGACGCTGGTCGTCGGCGCGATGCGGCTCGTGCCCGAGCGCACGCCATCCGACTGGATCGCCGCGGCGCGCCGGATCGCGGCAGCGCGGCCGGGCGTGCGATTCGTGCTGGCAGGCGGCGGTCCGCTCCACGCAGCACTCCGTGCCGAGGCGCGCGGGCTGGCGCTCGACCTCCCTGGCCACTTGGCGCCGCCGGCGCTGGAGGCGCTGCTGGCCCGCGCCGCGCTGTTCCTGCACACCGCCCGGCACGAGGCGTTCGGCCGCGCCATGGCCGAGGCGCTGGGTGCCGGCTGCCCGGTGGTGGCGCGCCCGACTACCGGGGCATGCAGCATTGTCCGCGACGGCGCGACCGGCATTCTGGCGGCATCCGACGATGGCCTGGTCGGGGCGGCGCTGTCGCTGCTCGACGATCCGGCGCGCCGTGCGGCGATGGGGGACGCCGCCCGCGCCGACGCCGGCTGCCGCTTCGCGCCCGAGGCGATGTGCGCGCGCGTGGTCGATTTCCTGCTCGGCGAGCGCGCATGCGCGAGCTCCTGATGCTGACGCCGGTGCTGGACGCGGCCGACCCGGTGCAGGGCTTCGCGCTCGGCTGGGTGAATGCGCTGGCAGGCCAGGTGCAGACGCTCAGCGTCGCGGCGCTCCGGCTCGGCGAGCACGAAGGCCTTGCCGCCAACGTGGTGCCGGTCGGGCTTGGCCGGCCGCCGGCGGGGCGCCCGGCGGTGGCGGCGCGGCTCGCCACGCTGGCCGCCCGCACCGGCGCGGATGCCTGCCTTGTGCACATGAACTGGCCGATGCTGCTGGCCGCGGGACCGGTGCTGCGGGCCAGGGGCATCCGCACCGCGCTGTGGTGGGCGCATGGCGCGGCCCCGCCGGGGCTGCGGCTGGCCGAGAAATTCGCTGACCTGCTGCTGACCAGCAGCGCTGCCGCCTGCCGGGTCGGCGGCGCGCGACGCCGCGTGCTGGGCCAGGGGATCGATGTCGATTGCTTCAGCCCCGCCGCCGCCGAGCCGGCCGGGCCGTTCACCGTGCTGTGCGCGGGGCGGATCGCGCCGGTGAAGCGGGTGGGGCGCGTCGCCGACGCCTGCGCCCGGGCAGGGGTGCGGCTCAGGATCGTTGGCCCAGGGCAGCTGCCGGGGATCGCTTCCGAACCACCGCTGCCGCACCGGGCGATGCCGGCGCTGCTCCGCGGCGTCCACGCCTTCGCCACCGCCAGCGCCACCGGCAGCCCCGACAAGGCGGCGCTGGAGGCGATGGCAACGGGCCTGCCCGTGGTCGCCCTGGGCGAGGGAATGCGGGGCGCGCTGCCGACAAAGCTGGCGGCCGAGGTGATCGTTGCCGACGAGGCGGCGCTGGCAGGGCGGCTTGCGGCGCTGGCGGCGATGGGTGCTGCCGGAAGGCGTGCCTTCGGCGCCCGGCTGCGCGAAGCGGTGGTCGCCGAGCACGCGCTGGCCGGGCTATCGGCGCGCATCGTCGCCGCACTCGGCGCATGCTGAACCGCCATCGCGCCGCGGCGGCGGCGATCGCCGCGCTCGGCCGGACCGCTCCCGCCGTGCTCGATGTCGGCTGCCGCGATGGCGCGCTCGGCCGGGCGCTGCGGGCCGCGCAGGCAGGGGCGCGCGTGGTCGGGCTGGACCGCAGCGGAAGCCCGGACGTGGTCGGCGACGTGCGCCGCCTGCCGTTCGCCGACCGCGCCTTCGATGTCGTCGCCGCACTCGACGTGCTGGAGCACTGCGACGACCTGCGGGGCGCCTTCCTGGAATGCCTGCGGGTGGCCGACACGCTGCTGCTGGTCAGCCTGCCCAACATGGCGCACCCGCTGTTTCGCGCGCGCTTCGCCTGCACGGGGCGGCTGTCGGGCAAGTACGACCTCGGTGATGCGCGCCAGCCCGACCGCCACCGCTGGCTGACGCCGCTTGCCCAGGCCGACCGGCTGATGGCGATGCTGGCGCGCGAGCACCAGCTCGGGATCGCCATTTCGCGGGTCACGGAGGGCCGACGCGCGGCGCTGCTGGCGGGGCTGCTGCGGCCGCTCTGTGCCAACGCGCAGCTCTGGGCCTGGACCAGCCTCTATGCGTTGCGGCGATGAACATCCTGCACGTCATCACCTCGCTCGCGCGGGGCGGCGCCGAGAACCAGCTTTTGCTGCTGGCCGCCCACCAGCGAGCGGCGGGGCACCAGGTGGCGGTGGCGGGTCTGAAGGAGCCGTCCGACCTCGCCCCCGCCTTTGCCGCGGCCGCGGTCACGCCGCACGCGCTGGGCCTTCGCCGCTACGGCGACCCGGGGCCTGTTGCGCGGCTGCGGGCACTGGTCGCGGCGCTGCAGCCCGACATCGTGCACGCGCACCTGCCGCCGGCGGAGCTGTACACGCGCCTCGCCCTGGCCGGCCGGCCGGAGCGGCTGGTGATCACCCGCCACAACGACGAGCGGTTCGCGCCGGTCGTGGGCCAGCGGCTGCTCTCCCGGTGGTGCGCGGCGCGGGCGGCGCGGGTGGTCTGCATCTCCGAGGCGGTGCGGCGCTGGACCACCATCGCCGGCCAGGGTCCCGGGCTCGATCCCGGGCACTGCACGGTGATCCGCTACGGGCTCGATCCTTCCCCGTTCATGGCGGCGACGCCGGCCCCCGACCTCGGTCGCGCGGGGCCGCTGGTCGGCACGCTCGCCCGGCTGGTGCCGCAGAAGGGGCTCGACGTGCTGCTGGAGGCGTTCGCCATGGTCCCGCCGCCGTCCTGCCTGGTGATCGCCGGCGATGGCCCGCTGCTGCCGATGCTGGCGGCGCGCGCGGCCCAGCCTGGCCTTGCCGGCCGCGTGCGGCTGCTCGGCCCCCGCGCCGATGCCGCCGCGGTGCTGGCCGCGCTCGACCTGTTCGTGCTGCCCTCGCGCTGGGAGGGGTTCGGGCTGGTGCTGCTGGAGGCGATGGCGAGCGGCCTTCCGATCGTTGCCAGCTTTGTCTCGGCGATCGGGGAAGTGGTCGAGGATGGCACGACCGCACGCCTGGTGCCGCCCGACGACCCGGCCGCGCTGGCGGCGGCGCTCTCCGCGCTGCTGGCCGATCCGGCAAGGCGCCAGGCGATGGGCGCGGCCGGCCGCGCGCGGGTGCGGGAGCGGTTCGCCCCGCAAGGGATGGTGGCGGCGATGCTCGATCTCTATCGCGCCGTGCTGGCCGGCTGAACGCTGCCTCGCTGCCCCGCCCTTGCTGCCCGGCCGCACCCGTGCAACCTGCATGGCATGAGCGGGGCGGGGGTTGCGCTGGTCGCCGGGGGGGCGGGGTTCCTGGGTGCCGCCGTGTGCGCGCGGCTTCTGGCCGCCGGCCGCCGGGTGGTCTGCCTCGACGATTTCTCGACCGGCACGCCGGCCGCGATCGCCGCCTTCGCCGATGCGCCGGGCTTCCGGCTGGTTCGCGCCGATGCCCGCGACCCGCCCGCGATCGAGGCCGAGGAGGTGTGGAACTTCGCCTGCCCGGCCGACCCGACAGTGTGGCCGCGCGACCCTGAATTCGTGCTGAGCAGCGCGATCACCGGCACCGGGCGCCTGCTTTCCCTCGCGCGGCGGTGCGGCGCGAAATTCCTGCAGGCATCGACCAGCGAGGTCTATGGCGATCCGGAGCTGCACCCGCAGCCGGAGACCTATGCCGGCCGGGTCGACTGCACGGGGCCGCGCGCCTGCTACGAGGAGGGCAAGCGCGCCGCCGAGACGTTCTGCACGATCGCCCGCCTGCGCGGCGAGGACGTGCGGGTGGCCCGCCTGTTCAACGCCTATGGCCCCGGCATGCGCGCCGATGACGGCCGCGCGGTGCCCGCCTTCGTCGCCGCCGCGCTGCGCGGGCAGCCGCTGGTGCTGTTCGGCGACGGCAGCCAGACCCGCAGTTTCTGCTTCATCGACGACATCCTGGACGGGCTGTTCGCGCTGATGGCGCTGCCGGCCGCCCCCGATGGGCCGGTGAACCTGGGCGGCGAGACCGAGACCAGCCTGCACGCGCTCGCGCTGCTGGTGTGCCGGCTGGCCGGCACGCCGGCCGCGATCGTGCACGTTCCCGGCCGGCCGGACGATCCCCGGCGGCGGCGCCCCGACCTTGCCCGCGCGCGGCGGCTGTTCGGTTTTGCGCCCCGGATCGACCTTGCCGAGGGGCTTGCGCGCACCATCGCGGCCCGGCGCGAGGGCACCCCGGTGCATGCCCCCGCAATCCCTGCTTCGCGTCCCGATCAGCTCTGACGCGAGCGCATTTGCAGGCGGAACGATTGCCCGGCACCATGGAACCCCATGCGCGTGCTGGTGTTTCTGTTGTTTGCCCTTGCCGCAGGGCTCGGGCCGGGTGTTGTGCGTGCCGAGTCGGCATGCCCGCTGGCCGTGCCTGCCTGGATCGCCGACAGCGCGCTGCCGCTCACCCACCTGCGCGCCCAGCTGGCCGACCGGCCGGTGCTGAAGATCGTGGCGATCGGCTCCTCCTCGACCGCGGGCAGCGGCGCGAGCGCGCCTGCCAATGCCTATCCGGTGCTGCTGCAGGCACGGCTGAGGGCGGCACTGCCGGGCGTGCGGGTGAAGGTGCTGAACCGTGGCGTCGGCGGCGAGGATGCTGCCCAGAACCTGGCCCGCTTCGATGCCGATGTGCTGGCGCTGCGGCCATCGCTGGTGATCTGGCAGGCCGGCGCCAACATGGCGATGCGCCAGGGTGACCCGCAGCAGTTCCGCACCCTGCTGGAGCGCGGCGTCGAAATGCTGAGGAACGACGGGGTGGAGGTGATCCTGGTCGACAGCCAGGCATCGCCGCACGTGCTCGCCTCGCCGCGCAATGCCGATTTCGTCGCCGCCGTGCGCGCCACCGCCCACGACCAGGAGGTGGGCCTGTTCCCCCGCTTTGCCCTGATGCAGTACTGGCAGAAGCA
>JADYYZ010000526.1 GCA_020853405.1 Acetobacteraceae bacterium | reverse complement strand
GGGCATTCGCGCCGGGCATGGTGTTCCACAGCTACGTGCTGGCCCAGGGGTTCGGCATGTCGGAAACCATCCTGGTCACCGACAATGGTCACGAGCGCCTGACGCGGTTTCCCCGCCAGCTGTTCGTGAGCTGAAGCAGCTCAGCCGGAACGCAGCAGCGGTCGCCCGCAGGCGGCAGTGACGAAATCCGCCGTCACCGGACGTACTCGGCGCCTCCGCATGATCAGCCAGGCGCGCCCAGCGCGAACACAATGACGGATCCCCACAGCGCCAGCAGCACGTTGCCGATCGCATAGCCAAGACCGTACCCGATCGTGGGTATGCGGCTGTTCGCCTGCTCCTGCACGGCTGCCAAGGCCGGCGCCGAGGTGCCCGCACCGCAGCAGGTGCCCAGCAGAACACCCTCATTCATTCCGAAAATTCGGCTGCCGACCAGGATCGCGGCGCCATGTGACGCGGCGACGACCAGGATGGAAACAACGACAAGGGCCGGGCCCGACTGCACCAGGCCGGATACGAAACTTGGCCCTGCGGAGATGCCCACACAAGCGATGAAGGCGGACAGGCCCACCGAGTCGAAGAACCAAAGCGCCCCGGACGGCACGAAGCCGAAGCGCCGGCTTCGTGCCCGCAGCCAACCGCCGACCAGCCCTCCCAGCAGCGTGCCCACGGCGACGCCGATACTCAGTTCAAGCGCACCGAAATGCAGTGCCGGAATCCCGATCAGGCCGCCCAGAACGATGAACAGGCCGACGAAGATCATGTCGGTCGCCGAACCCGGGCGATCGGCGTAGCCGATGGCAGCAGCCGCTGCCGCCGCATTCTGCCGTGCCCCGACCAGCGTCAGCACATCGCCGCGCTCCAGCGCCAGCCCATCATAGATCGGTATCTCCTCTCCTGCGCGCACGACCCGGCGCAGGAAGACAGTGCGGGCGGCGGGATGGACGCGCAATTGCGCCAGCGTGGAACCGATCACCCGCCTGTTTGTGACCACCGCATCGACCTGATCGGCTGGAATGTTCAGCAGCGTGTGGTCATCCTGTTCCGCGCCGATCGCACTGCCCTGCTCGACCAGATTGCCGCGCCAGCCGACCACGGCGACGACATCATCGGCCTGAAGCAACAGATCGGGACGAGGCTCGAGAATGGTATCGCCGCGGTGCACAAGCTCGATGTAGATCTTCGTGCCTGGTTCGGCGGCGGATTCCAGTTCCGCAATCGTCTTGTCGACCCAGCGTGCGGCGATGCGAAAGGCACGCGCCTCGACCGCGCGCCGCATCGAGACGTCGGGTCCGCCATCCGCCGGCGCGCCACCCAGCTCGGCCTCCATCGCGGCGCAGGCTTCCCGCAGATTCCGCTTCAGCATCCGCGGCGCGACCTGGGAAAGCATGATGATTGTCGCGATAACGCCGACCAGGTAGCAGACAGCGAAGGCGGTCGCGACATTCGCCTCGAAAGTGCGTATCGCTTCCGGTGCCGCCCCGATGCGCCGGAAGGTGTCGATCGCAACACCCACCGTGGCGGATTCCGTCGCCGCCCCCGCCAGCATCCCCGCCGCGATGCCGACATCGAGACCCAGCAGTTTCGCACAGCCGAGCGCGACCAGCAGCGCCGTGACACACAGTACGAGCGTCACCGCGATCTGCGGCAGTGCCTTGGCATTCAGGCTGCGGAAGAACTGCGGCCCCGTGCGGTAGCCGATCGCAAACAGGAACAGCAGAAAGAAGACCTGCTTGAGATCGTCGGACATGCGCACGCCAGTCTGGCCGACGATCACGCCGGCGATCAGGCAACCGGTCACCGCCCCGACACTGAAATTGCCGTAGCGCAGCTTGCCGATCGCATAGCCGAGGCAAAGGGCCAGAAACAACGCGAGTTCAGGATGGCGGGCGAAGATGCCCGCTGTGGTGGCGATCATGGGCAGGCGTTCGCTTCAGCCGATCTCAGGTACGCAGCGGTTTACCGAGCGAGGCGCGATAGGCCTCGACATAGCCGCGCGCCACCGCCCGCACGGCGCGGCCGATCGCCTCATAGGCGGCATCGTCGAGATTGGCGAAGGAAACACGTGCCGACCAGTTCGGCGCGGCAAAGCCCGATCCGTTCAGCAGCACGACGCCGTGGTCCTGGGCGAGCTTGAACGCGATGTCGAGCGGATGGACATTCGCCTTGATCCACTGCACCACCTCCTCGCCCACGTGCTTGCGCAGGATGAATTCGAAGTCGATCGGGCCGTAATAGCGATCGAAATACGGCCCCACTTCCGCGACGATCCCCATGCCGCTCAGCAGCTTCTGGAAACGCCGCTCGCAGATCGCCATGCAGGCCTTCTGGTAGAGTTTCGCCTGGTCCAGCATCTCGACCAGGCTGAACAGCGACATCATCACCTGCTGTGGCAGCGACAGGCCAGCGGTATGGTTCAAGGCAACGTCGCGGCTGTCGGCGACGATCCGGTCGATGAATTTCAGGTCCGCCGGCCGCGGCGTAAGCGCCAGGTAGCGTTTCTCGACCGTTGCCTGGATTTCCGGCGGATGCCTGCGAATCGTCTCGTCGAAAACGTTGTCCTGCGCAACGGCGATCACGCCAAGCCGCCAGCCGGTGCAGCCGAAATACTTGGAGAAGGAATAGACGCCGATCGTGTTGCGCGGCAGATGGCCGAGCAGGGACTGGAAATCGGCAACGAAGGTGCCGTACACGTCGTCGGTGAGGATGAAGAGGTCCGGGCGCTTCGTCTGCACGAACTTCACGAGCCGCTGGATCGTGTCCGGGTTCAGCGCAACCGCCGAAGGGTTGCCCGGATTGACCAGGAAAAGCGCCTTGACCTTCGGGTCTTCCAGCGCGGCGATGTCCTGATCCGTCAGCTGGAAGCGGTCTTCCTGCTCGGCCTGGATGTGGATCTGGCGGAGTGCGTAGTCCTCGAGCTCCGGCATCTCGAGATAGGGCGTGAAGATCGGCGTGACGATGGCGATGGTGTCGCCGGCATTCAGCAGCCGCTGGTTCTTGAGCGCCTTGAAAATGTAGCACATCGCAGCGGTACCGCCTTCGACAGGAAACAGGTCGAATTTGGCATTCGGACGATGCCCGGCACACATCGCCCACATCAGGTATTCGTGCACGATGGTCTCGTTGTGCCGAAGCGCGCGATCGGGCACCGGATAATTGTCGCCGATGATCGAATCGGTCAGTTCATGGACGAATGCGTCCGGGTTGAAGCCGAACTTCGTGATGGCGAACTCGACCGCGGCGCCAAGCGTCACAGCACCCGGCGTGTCCTCATCGCCCTCGCGGCGCTTCAGCCATCGCGCGAGACGCGCGTGGCAGCCATCCCGGGCCGGCATCCCAGCCAGACCCGCCGCCTCGTCTTCCATGACGCGCCGCGCCTCGGTCAGCGCAAACTGGCCGAGCATGAAGAAGGCGTCGCGTGCGCGGGTCGCAATCCAGTTGGGGTTGCCGCGTCCGGCGTTCAGGAAGGCGATCGCGCTCTTGTCCGCCTCGGCCCGCGCAAGCCTGATCAGCTCGTCCTTGATCTCGAACGGGCTCAGCCCCTCGAACGTGCCGTAATCGAGTGCGTCGCTCATTGCATCCCTCATTGTTCGTGTGTGCGCGTGTGCGGCTCAGCTCAGGGCGCAAGCAGCAGCACGATGACCAGACCGAATATCGTCAGCAGGGTGTTGCCGACCGCATAGGGCATCCCGTAGCCAAGGGCGGGAATGCGGCTTCCTGCTGCTTCCTGGACCATGCCGAGTGCTGCGGTCGTGGTGCGGGCACCGGCGCAGGCGCCGAACAGGATGGCCGGATGGAAGCGGAAGACATAATGGCCGATATAGACGGCGGCGATCATCGGAACCGATGTCGCCACCGCACCCCACAGGAACAGCGAGATGCCGACCGCCTGCAGGCCGGCAACGAAGCCCGGCCCGGCACCGATGCCGACCACGGCGATGAAGATATTGAGGCCGAGCGTGTTCATCAGCCACAGCGCCGGCCCGGGGATGCGGCCGAACACCGGGCGGGTCGTGCGCAGCCAGCCCAGTACCAGGCCTGCGAGCAGGGCACCGCCCGAGGTCGAGAGGCCCACGGGAATGCCGCCGATCACGATGGTCAGCACACCGATGATGCCGCCGATGAAAATGCCCCAGCCGACAAAGGCAATGTCGGTCGCCTCCACGGGCCGGTCGGCATAGCCAAGCGCCTTGATCGCGGCTTCGACATGGCGGCGGCTGCCGACCAAGGTGGCGATGTCGCCGCGCTCGGCCGTGGTCTCCGGCAGTACCGGAATCTCGACCATCGAGCGCACGATCCTGCGCACATAGACGCCACGTGCCCACGGCTCGTCGCTCAATGCGCGAAGCGTCCGGCCGGCGATGCCCTTGCTGGTGACATAGACATCGACCACCTCGGCCTCGCCGCCGAGCAGTTCCGGATCATCGACCTCGGTCATCAGCGGCACCAGGTGCTCGACAAGCAACGGATATGGGCCGGAGAAGGCGACCACATCGCCGGGTTGCAGAACGGTGTCGCCATCGGCCTCGATGATCTGCTCACCGCGGCGGACACGCTCGACAAAGATGCGCAAGCCCGGCAGCAGTTCGCGAACCGGCTTGCCGGTCATGCTGCCGGCCTCGCCGATGCGATAGGCGCGCGCAGCGAAACGGCTATAGGCCGACGTGATGCCGGGCTCGGCCGATTTCGTCCCGCCGCCCAGTTGCGCTTCGTACTCGCGACAGGCGGCCGGCAGGTCAACGCCGATCAGGCGCGGGCCGATCTGCGCGAGGATCACGGCCGAACCGATGGTGCCCCAGATATAGGTGACGGCATAGGCAATCGGGATCTGGTCGGCGTACGCCTTGGCCTGTTCTGCCGGCAGGCCGAGCTGGTTGATCTGATCGGTCGCCACGCCGATCGCCGCCGAGATGGTCTGCGAACCGGCATAAAGCCCCGCACTGTAGCCGAGAGGCAGACCGGAAATGACAGCACAGATCCAGGGCACCACGAGACACAGCGCCAGTACGACGAGCGCAAAGGCAATCTGCTTGGGCCCATCGCTCGACAGGCCACGCACGAATTGTGGTCCGACGCCGTACCCGACGGCGAACAGAAAGAGGATGAAGAGCGTATTCTTGACGTCCGCGGAAACCGAAATCCCGATCTGTCCGATCAGAACGCCCGCCAGCAAGGTGGCCGTGACATTGCCAAGATTGAAACCGAAGAGCTTCCTTGGCCCGACGACGAAGCCGATGCCCAGCGCGAGAAAGATCGCGAGCTGAGGGAAGGCTCTCAGCGTGTCGACTGCCCATGCCGTCATCGCCCCGGGTTCCTCTCGCTCATTTCGTCTGTATTGCAGGTGGATGGTAGTTGCGGGATACCGCCGGCGCGGGCCTGAATCCATGAGCTGTTCAGGCAGCCAGTTCGGATGCGATACCCTTTGTGAGGCTGTCGCGCAATAGCCGCTGCCGGGCAGGTTCGCCCGAGACCCTCGCCTCAGAGGCTGTCTCTGAACGGGGTTGGAACATTGGTTGGGTGGCTACGGCGGGTGTGATTCCGATGGGTCGTCGAGACTCGATTGGAGATCGCCCCGGATGTGGACCGCAGCCACCTGCGCGCACCAAAGGCGCGAGGGACCTCGCTTCGCCAGTGACCTGGCCGATGCCGGGTGGGCGGTGATTGCGCGGTTGCTGCCGGCGCCGGCTCGCGCGGGCCGACCATCGGCCTGGCCACTGCGCGAGATCGTCAGCGCGATCTGCTATGTGCTGCAGCCGAACGGCGGCTAGCAGCTGGAGGCAGCGCCCGGCGCCTGCTGGGCATTCGCGCCGGGCATGGTGTTCCACAGCTACGTGCTGGCCCAGGGGTTCGGCATGTCGGAAACCATCCTGGTCACCGACAATGGTCACGAGCGCCTGACGCGGTTTCCCCGCCAGCTGTT
>JADYYZ010000525.1 GCA_020853405.1 Acetobacteraceae bacterium | reverse complement strand
GCCCGTGCCGCGCTCGAAGGTGACCCGGTCGGCCTGGAGCACGCGGTCGTTCTGCCACGCCTCGACCCGGCCGGTCGCGGTCACGGTCTGGGTCTGCTCGTCATAGGTGATGGTCCCGGCGGTGAACGTGACCGGGGCGTTGCGGTCGGGCGCCGTCGCCGGTGGCGATGGCCGCTGCGGCGCCGCCACCAGCGGCGGCGGCTGGCCGGGCGACAGGGCCTGGCCGGGTGTCGACGTGCCGGTCCAGGGCAGCTCCTCGAGCCCCGATCCGGGCGGCGCCTGGGGCAGCGGCGGCGCGCCAGGGACCGCAGCCGCGCCGGGGGCGCCCGAGCTGCCGGGGGCGATGCGCGCCTGGCTTGCCGCCTCGTCGACCGCGCGGCGCACCTCGCGCGGCTCCCACAGGCGCTGGCGCTGGCGCAGCGTGCGGGTCTGCCAGTCCAGCTGGTCGCTGGTCTGCGCCGGCCCCGGGCCAGGCACCAGCAGGGCAGCGCACCCGGCAAGCCACGCCGTGCCGACCAGCAGCCGCGCCCGCCGGCTCATCCGTCCTCGAGATGAAGCAGCAGCGCGACGGCGAACATCATGCCGGCCGCGGTCGGCGCCCAGGCCGCCAGCACCACCGGCAGGGCGCCGCTCTGGCCGAGCTCCACCGCCACCTTGGCGATCAGGTAGAAGGCGAAGCCGGCGGCGATGCCGGCGGCGATCACGGCGGCGACGCCGCCCCGCCGCTGCTGGCGCATCGAGAAGCAGGCGCCGAGCAGCACCATCACCCCGCACAGCAGCGGCAGCGCCAGCAGTTCCTGGAAATGCAGCCGGTGCCGCAAGGCCGAGAACCCGGCCGCCTCGAGCGTCGCGATGAACGGCCCGAGCGTCCAGAACGACAGGCTTTCCGGCGAGGCCAGGCTGTCCTGCACGCGCGCGGGCGTAAGATCGGTCGGCAGCGTGATCGTGCCCAAAGCCTCGGGCGGCCGGTCGGCGGCCAGCCGGTGCGCGTCGATCAGCTCCCAGCGCTGCGGCAGCAGCCGTGCCTCGCCTGCCTCGATCCGCGCGACCAGGCGGTCGTCGCCGCCGATCCTGAACAGCGTGACGCCGGACAGTTTGAGCTCGCCACCCTCGGTGGAGAGCCTCGCGCCGTGCAGGATGGCGACGCCGTGCGGGTCGCTGCCATGGTCGGCCTGGCGCAGCCACAGGCCGCTGCCGGCCAGCATGCCCCGCCCGGCACCCGCGCGCAGATATTGGTCGTCGAGCCGTTCCGCCCGCGCCAGGAACAAGGACGAAAGCGGGGTCAGCGCGCCGACCGCGACCATGCCGAAGACGATCGCGATCGCCACCGCCGGCGCCAGGAACTGCCATGCCGAGACGCCGGCGGCGCGCGCCACCACCAGTTCCGAGGCGCGCGACAGCCGCCAGAACGCGGCGATGCCGCCGAGCAGCACCGCGAACGGCAGGATCTGGGTGGCCAGGAACGGCACCTTCAGCAGCACGATCTGGGCCAGGATCCCGAATGTCGCCTCGGGCTTGCTCGCGGCCCGGCGCAGGAGCTCGATCAGGTCGAACAGCGCCACCAGGAACAGCAGGCTGCCCATCGCTGCCAGCGCCGTCCACAGATAGCGGCGGCCGACATAGAAGGACAGCGTCGGCGTTGCGCGCATGCGCTCAGGCCGGGCTGGCCGGGTGGGCGGCAAGCACGTGCCGCGCCCTGACCGAGGGCGCGATCAGCAGCCATAGGGCGATCGGGCCGGGCACGACGGCGTGGAGCCAGATCAGCGGAATCAGCGCGGTCTCGCGCACGGCGAGGTTCTGCACCGCGACGCCCGCGGCGACCAGCCCGGCCGCGATCGCCACCGCGACCGCGATCCGCACCGCGTTGCCGCGCCGCGAGAAGCCGCCGGCCAGCACCGTTGCCGCCGCCAGCAGCACCAGCGAGATGCCGGCGATCGGCTGCGCGAAGCGCTGGTGCGCCTCGACCAGGAAGCGGCCGAGATCACGCGGGTTGACCTGGTCGCGATCCGGCGGGTCGACCAGTTCGGCAAGGCTGCGCTCGCGGGCGTCGCGATAGCGGGTTTCGCCGGCGCCGGCCGCCCGCCCCAGGTCGAGGGTGGATTCCGCGAAGGTCAGCACCTGCAACCGCCCGCTGGTCTTGTCGATCTCCTGGCGGCTGCCGCTGACCAGCGTCGCGCGCGGACCGGCCGGGCCGATCGAGATGTAGCCGCGATCGGCGAAATAGGTGACCGGCGATCCCTTCTCGCGGGCGTCGTGGGCGAGGATGCCGTGCAACGTGCCGTCGCGGTCGCGCGCCCGCACATAGACCGTCAGGCCGTCGCCGACCTGGTTGAACACCCCGTCCTCCAGCAGCACCGCGGCAATGCGGTTGCGGATCTCGAACTGGAACTCGCGGAAGGCGCGGTGGCTTTCCGGCACGATCCAGAGATTGAGAATCCAGCCCAGGATCGCGGCGAGCAGTGCCAGCAGCAGCGCCGGCCGCGCCAGCGCAAGCGGCGGCACGCTGGCCCCCTGCATCACCACCAGCTCGCGGTCCGACGACAGCCGGCTGTAGGTGAACAGCACGACGGCGAAGGCGGCGATCGGCAGGATCACGGTGACCAGGTTGGGCAGCAGCAGGCCGGTGAGCTCCAGGAACACCGTGAAGGCAAGGCCGCGGTTGAGAACGAGCTCGAGGAAACGCAGCGACTGCGTCAGCCACACCAGAAGGGCAAGGCCGATGCAGGCGCCGGCAAGGCCGGCGACCAGCTGGCGCAGCACGTAGCGATCGAACCGGCGCATCAGGGCGCAGTCTCGCGACCTGCCTGTGGCAGCGGCATGGCAGCGCCTGACTTGGCAGCACCTGACTTGGCAGCAGCTGGCCTGTCAGCGCCGGGCATCGCGGCGCCTCAGCCCAGCACCTTGCCGGGGTTCATCAGCCCATGCGGGTCGAGCGCTGCCTTGATCCGGCGCATGGTGTCGAGCTCGGGCCCCGCCCGCCATTCGGCCAGCATCGCGGTCTTCAGCCTACCGATGCCGTGCTCGGCCGAGAAACTGCCGCCGAGCTCCCGCACCACGTCGTTGACGGCGTGCATCAGCGCCTCGGCGTGCGGCTCGAACAGGGCAGCGTCCATGCCTTCGGGCGCGACGAAGTTGAAGTGGATATTGCCATCGCCCAGATGGCCGAACGGAATCGCGCGCACGCCTGGCATCAGCGCCTGGCAGGCGGCGATGCCGCGCGCCAGCAGCGCCGGGATGCGCGGGATCGGCACCGCGACGTCGTTCTTCACGCCGGGGCCGGCGCGCCGCTGCGCCTCGGGGATCTCCTCGCGCAGGCGCCACAGCTGCGCGGCCTGGCTGCCGCTGGCCGCGATCGTCGCATCCAGCACCGTGCCCTCTTCCAGCGCCGCCGCCAGCACCGATTCGGCGAGCTCGACAAGCCCGGCATCGCGGCGCGGGCTGCCGAGCTCGACCAGGCAGTAGTGCGGCGCCCGCGTGCCGAGCGGCAGGCTGACGCCATCCAGCAGCGCGCATGCCATCTCCACCGCGCTGCCGGCCAGGTATTCGAACGCCTGCAGCGCCGCCTCGTCCTCGGCCCGGAAGCGGCGCAGAAGCGCCAGCGCCGCCTCCACCGAGGGCAGTGCCGCGAACAGCACCGTGCGCGAGGAGAGGCCCGGGAAGACGCGCAAGGTGGCGCGGCTGATGAAGCCCAGCGTGCCCTCGGCGCCGATGAAGATCTGGCGCAGCGCGTAGCCGGTATTGTCCTTGCGCAGCGCCCGCAGCATCGGCAGCACCGTGCCGTCGGCCAGCACCACCTCGATCCCCAGGCACAGGTCGCGGGCATTGCCGTAGCGCAGCGTGTGGTTGCCGCCGGCATTGGTCGAGAGCAGGCCCCCGATCTGGGCCGAGCCCTGCGAGCCGAGGCTCAGCGGGAACAGGAAGCCGGCATCGGCGGCGGCCTGCTGCAGCTCGGCCAGCACCGCGCCGGCCCCGACCGTCACGGTCATGCCATCGGGGTCGATCGCACCGATCGCGCGCATCCTGGAGAGCGAGACCAGCAGCTCGTCGCCCGCCTCGCGCGGCACGCCGCCGCCCGACATGCCGGTATTGCCGCCCTGCGGCACCATCTTCACCCGCGCGGCGTGGCAGGCGCGCGCGACCGCGGAAAGTTCATCGGTGTCGGCGGGGCGGGCGAGCGCGAGCGCGCGGCCGTGGTAGAGGCCGCGCCAGTCGGTCAGTGCCGCCGCCATCAGTGCCGGGTCGGTGACCAGGCCGGCGGGGCCCAGCGCCTCGCCAAGACGTGCCAGCAGGTCGGGGGGAACGGTGTCGGGCATCGCGGGGCAGAGGCTTGCCCCGCGCGGCGCGCACGGTCAACCGGCCGCGCACGCTCAGCCGCGCGGCGCCGCCGCCCTGCGCAACCGGTCGTTGATGGCAAGCCCCAGCCCGTGCTCGGGCACGGTCATCGCCGCGATCCGCCTGAGACCGAGCCGCCTGCCCTCGGCATCGAGGGTGCGCAGGCCGCCGAACAGGCGCGATGCCGCCTCGCCGAGGTCGCGCCGGCCGGACAGCTGGAACACCAGCCCGGCACCGGGCGGCGCCGGGCCGAAGGCGAGCAGCGCTTCGTCGGCGCCGGCCATCCTGGCATCGAGCCGCACCGGCAGTTCGGGAGCGTAGTGCGAGACCAGGAGGCCCGGGCTTTGCAGCGTCGGCCGCCCGTTGCCGGCGAGCCCGATCGGCAGTGGCCGGCGCACGCTGCCGATCACCGCCTCGATCGCTTCCAGCGGCACGCCGCCCGGCCGCAGCAGCACCGCCGGCTCGCCGGTGAGGTCGAGTACGGTCGATTCCAGCCCGACCTCGGTCGGCCCGCCATCCAGCACCAGCGCGATGCGCCCGGAAAGCCCGTCCAGCACGTGCTGGGCGGTGGTCGGGCTGACCTGGCCGGACCGGTTCGCCGACGGGGCGGCGATCGGCAACGCGACCGCCCGAAGCAGGGCGAGGGAAACGGGATGCGCAGGCACCCGCACCGCCAGCGTCGAAAGCCCCGCCCCGGCCAGCTGCCTGATGCGGCTTGCCGGCCGGCGCGCCAGCACCAGCGTCAGCGGCCCCGGCCAGAAATGCTCCGCGAGCCGCCGCGCGAGGCCGCCCAGCACCACATCCTCACCGGCCTCGTCGGCCGAGCAATAATGGCAGATCAGCGGATTGAAATGCGGCCGACCCTTGGCCCGGAAGATCGCCTCGACCGCTGCCTCGCTGGTGGCGTCCGCACCGAGGCCATAGACCGTCTCGGTCGGGAACGCGACCAGCGCGCCCGCCCGCAGCAGGCGCGCCGCCTCGGCGATGCCGGCGTCATCGGCGGCGACCTGCCGGGTCATGCAAGGCCGCGGCAGAGGAAATCACCGTTGCGCCAGCCCGGCTTGCCGTAGCCGAGTGGTGCGCCATCGGCCGCGAGGCAGGCGCCGCCGGCAGCCTCCAGCACTGCCTGGGGGCCGGCGGTGTCCCATTCCATGGTGGTGCCGAAGCGCGGGTAGAGATCGCCGGCACCCTCGGCCAGGCGGCAGAATTTCACGGCCGAGCCGATATTGACGACCCGGTGCGGCCGGCGTGCCGCGAGCCAGGCAACGAGCCGCGCGCCATCGCGATGCTGGCGGCTGGCATAGACCGTCGCACCCTCGGCGGGGGGCATGCGGGCATGGATCGCCCGGCGGGCGCCGGCGGCCCCGTTCCGCCAGCCGGTTTCCTTCCAGCAGCCGCTGCCGGGAATGCCCAGGAACAGCTCGGCACTGGCCGGCAGCAGCACCACGCCGAGCACCGGCCGGCCGTTCCGCACCAGCCCGATATTCACCGTGAACTCGTCGCGGCCGGCGGCGAACTCGCGCGTGCCGTCCAGCGGGTCGACCAGCCAGTATTCGCCGCTTGGCGTGCTGGCCGCGCCGGCCGCCTCCGCCTCCTCGGCGACGATCGGGATGCCGATCGGCGCGAGACCCTCGCGGATCAGCGCCTCGGCGGCGCGGTCGGCGTCGGTCACCGGCGAGGCATCGGCCTTGGCGCTTACCGCGAAGCCGTTCGCGCGCGCGGCCAGGATCACGTCGCCCGCGCTTCGGGCGAGGTCGGCCGCGCATTCCAGCAAGGCGGGCAGATCGTGCGCCATTTCCGGCAGATAGCGTTGCGCCGGGGCGGTTGCTAGTGTCGCCCGGCAACCGCAGGAGACACCAGGGCGCATGCTTGACATCGGGTTTTCGAAGCCGGCGCTTCCCAGGTCGGGCGGTCTGGCGATCCTGCTCGCCGAGGAGGCGAAACTGTCCGGCCTTGCCGCCGAGGCCGACAAGGCCTGCGCCGGCGCGATCACGCGGGCGCTGCAGGCGGCCCGCTTCACCGGCCGCAAGGCCAGCAGCTGCACCGTGCTGGCGCCTGGCGCGGGGCTGTCGCGGGTGGTGGTGCTCGGCCTTGGCAAGGCGGGCCAGCTCGATCCGCGCGGCGCCGAGGATGCCGGCGGGCTTGCCGCCGCTTCACTCGCCGCCGAGGAGACCGCCGCCATCGCCTGCGACGGCCGGCTCGGCCCGCACGCTGCCCGCGTCGCCTTCGGGGCGGCGCTGCGCAGCTACCGCTTCGATCGCTACCGCACCAGGGAAAAGCCCGAGGACAAGCCGAAACTCGCCGCGCTTTCGGTGCTTGCCGACGACCCGGCCGCCGCCGGCGCCGCCTATCAGCCGCTGGCGGCGGTGGCCAGGGGCGTGTTCCTTGCCCGCGACCTGACCAGCGAACCCGCCAACGTGCTGAACCCCGCGGTCTTCGCATCGCGCTGCGAGGCGCTGGCGAAGCTCGGCCTCGGGGTCGAGGTGCTGGGCACGAAGGAGATGAAGAAGCTCGGCTTCGGCGCGCTGCTCGGCGTCGCCCAGGGCAGCGACAACGAGCCGCGCATGGTGGTGCTGCGCTGGCACGGCGCCGGCAAGGCCAAGGGCAAGGCCAGGGAAAGGGACAGGGACAAGGCGAAGAAGACCCGGCCGCTCTGCTTCATCGGCAAGGGCGTCACCTTCGATACCGGCGGCATCAGCATCAAGCCCGCCGCCGGCATGGAGGACATGAAGTGGGACATGGCCGGCGCCGGCACGGTGGCCGGCCTGATGGCGGCGCTGGCCGGCAGGAAGGCGGCGGTCGATGCGATCGGGCTGCTCGGCCTGGTCGAGAACATGCCCTCGGGCACCGCCCAGCGCCCTGGCGACGTTGTCACCTCGGCCAGCGGCCAGACCATCGAGGTGATCAACACCGATGCCGAGGGCAGGCTCGTGCTGGCCGACGTGATCCATTACGCGCAAGCGGCGTTCGACCCTGCCTTCATCATCGATCTGGCGACGCTGACCGGGGCGATCATCATCAGCCTGGGCCACGAGCACGCCGGGCTGTTCTGCAACGACGACGCGCTGGCAGCCCAGCTCGATGCCGCCGGCAGGGCGAGCGGCGAGACGGTCTGGCGGATGCCGCTCGGCGACGAGTACGACAAGCTCCTGAAAAGCGACATCGCCGACATGAAGAATGTCGGCGGCCGGCCGGGCGGCGCGATCACCGCCGCCTGCTTCATCCAGCGCTTCATCGACAAGGGCCGTGCCTGGGCCCATCTCGACATCGCCGGCACCGCCTGGAACAGCAAGGACAAGCCGACCGT
>JADYYZ010000524.1 GCA_020853405.1 Acetobacteraceae bacterium | reverse complement strand
CCGCCGCCCGCGCCGCCGCATCGACCAGATCGCGGCCGAGGCCGGCGCCCTGCGCGCCCGGGTGCACCACGACCCAGTAGAGATCCCACGCCCCCTCGGTGCAGGGGGTCGGGCCGAAGCAGGCCCAGCCGGCAAGCCCATCCGGCCCGTCGGCGTACAGCATGCGGTAATGCGGATCGCCATCAGCGGCGGCCTGGGTGAGTTCGCGGGCCACCGCCAGCTCGTGCGCGGCGAAGAAGTGCGTGGCGGCAGCAAGGCGTGCCACGGCGTCGGGGTCGCCCGTCCGGGTCGCGGTGCGGAACCCTGCCCCCGCCTGCCGGCGGTTGGGGTGACGGGGCGATGCCGAACGGGCGCGGCAGGGCGGGGGCAACGCTGCCGCGACGATCCGCCCGATCAGCCCGGCATAGCTCAGCCCGGCCGCCTCGGCGCCGGCGGCAATCCCCATCTCCGGCGTCAGGCAGGGGTTGGCGTTCACTTCGAGCGCGAACGGCCGCCCGGCCTCGTCGATGCGGAAATCGACCCGCGCATAGCCGGCGAGGTCGAACTCGTTCCAGGCGGCGCGCGCGATCGATTCCAGCCGGCGCGCAAGTGCCGCATCGGCGGTACCGAAGCGGCGCTCGACCAGCGGATAGGTGGGGTCGGAGGGATCCCACTTGCCGGCATAGTCGAGGATGCGCGGCCGGCCAGCCGGCCAGGCGTCGAGAAAGACCTGCTCGGCGATCGGCAGCATCTCGGCCCCGCCGGCGCCGTCGGCGAGAAGGGCGACGTTGAATTCACGGCCGGCGACGAAGGCCTCGGCGAACCAGGCCCCGCCCAGTGCCGCGGCGCGGGCGGCGATCAGCGCGCGGGCGGCGCCTTCGCCATCGACGACGCTGTCGGGGCCAAGCCCGATCGAGGCGTGCTCGTCGCGGCTTTTCACGATCAGCGCGCCCTCGGGCACCGCATCGCCGTCGGGCAGCCAGGCAGGGGTCGCGATGCCGGCCGCGCGGAAGCGCTGCTTGGTCAAGACCTTGTCGGCGGTGACAGCGAGGGCGGCAGCGCTGTTGCCGGTGCAGGCGATGCCGAGCGATTCGACCAGCGCCGGCGGCACCGCGGCGAGCCTGCCGCCGCGGCCGGCACCCGGCAGCGATTCGCAGAGATTGAACACGAGGTCGGGCGGGTCGGCACGAAGCGCCGCGAGCGCAGCACCGAGGTCGAGTCCGACCGCGAGTGGCCAGGATTGGTGGCCGAGCTCGGCCAGCGCGGCGCCAACCGCGGCAACTTCCTCGAGCACGTCCGCCTCGTCGGGCGGTGCGCCTTGCGGCACCGCCTGGTGCATCAGCGCGATGCGCATCGCCTCATGCTGCCGCTCGCTGCGGCCAGGCGAGGTCGAGCCGGGCGAGTGCCGCATCCATGATGCCGTCATAGAGCCAGCCCGGCTCGCGCCCTGCCAGCGTGCCCATGATCACGAGGTCGGAATCCTCGGGGTTCAGGCCGGCCAGCGGGTTGCACTCGATGAAGTGCGGCCGGCCCGATTCGTCGCTGCGCAGGTCGATGCGGCCGCCATCCCGGCAGCCCAGCGCCCGCCAGGCAGCCAGCGCCACCTCGCTCGCCGCCGCCGCCTCGGCATCGTCGGCAAGGCGGTACGCGATGTGGGTGCGCCAGTCCTGCTTCTGGACGAACCCGTAGGCGAGCGGCGCGTTGCTGCGCGGCGCGACCTCCATGCAGCCGATCGCCCTGGCGGCAGCACCGGTGCCGACGATACCGACGGTGAACTCCCGCCCCGGCAGGTAGGCTTCGACCAGTACCGGCTGGCGGAATTTTTCCAGCAGCCGCCGCACCGTGCGAGCAAGGCTCGCCTCGTCGGCGCAGCGCGAGGCAAGGCCCACGCCCTTGCCGGTGCCTTCCGCCAGCGGCTTGGCGAACACCGGGAAGGCGAGCGCATCGCCAAGGCCCCGCGGCGCCTCCAGCACGGCGAAGGCCGGCGTCGGCACGCCGGCATCGCGCACCACCTGCTTGCAGAGATCCTTGCGCAGGCAGAGCGCCAACGTCGCCGCGTCGGAGAACACGCACGGGATGCCCAGATGCTCGAACAGCGCCGGCACCAGCGCCTCGCGCGCCGAGCCGAGGAAGCCTTCGCAGATATTGAAGGCGAGGTCCCAGCTGTCGCCGGCGGCAAGCCGGGCCAGCAGTTCGTGCGCGCCGCCGATCGGGTCGACCGTGAAGCCGCGGCCGGCGAAGTGGCCGGCGATCGCCTCGACCGTGATCTCGCAATCGAACTCGGCGGCCTGCTCGGCCGACAGGCCGCGCGCGCGCCAGGCCGACTTCAGGTCGTAGGTGAAGGCAAGGCGCATCACACGCCCTCCCGGGCGGTGGCACCGGCGCGGCTGGCGCCGAGCGTGCCGCCGGGGTCAGGGTAGCGATAGACGCCACCCTCGAAATTGCGCAGCAGCAGATCCTCGCCGTCGCGGCCGACCAGATAGTCGGGCAAGAGCGGCACCTTGCCGCCGCCGCCGGGTGCATCGACCACGAAATGCGGCACGGCATAGCCGCTGGTGTGGCCGCGCAGGCCGGCGATGATCTCCAGTCCCTTCTCGACACTGGTGCGGAAATGCGCGCTGCCGGTGATCGGGTCGCACTGGAACAGGTAATAGGGCTTCACCCGGAATTTCAGCATGCCGTGCATCAGCGGCCGCATCACCGCGAGATCGTCGTTGATGCCCTTCAGCAGCACCGTCTGCCCGCCCAGCGGGATGCCGGCATCGGCGAGCCGGGCGGTGCTTTCCGCGACCTCGGGCGTGAGCTCGTCGGGGTGGGTGAAGTGGATGCTCATCCAAAGCGGGTGGTAGCGGCGCAGCATGCGCACGAGGTCGCGGGTGATGCGCTGGGGCAGCACCACCGGCACCTTGCTGCCGATGCGCAGGAACTCGACATGCGGGATCGCGCGCAGGCGGGAAAGCAGCCATTCCAGCTTGTCGGTGGCGATGGTCAGCGGATCGCCGCCCG
Source organism: Acetobacteraceae bacterium (assembly GCA_020853405.1). Lineage (GTDB taxonomy): Bacteria > Pseudomonadota > Alphaproteobacteria > Acetobacterales > Acetobacteraceae > JADYYZ01. The sequence goes on along the minus strand of JADYYZ010000524.1, from coordinate 1,595 downwards.
AGATCAGCACGTCGCGGATCGCCGGCGTCGCGGCGATGTAGTCGATGGCGCGCTGCCACTGGCCGGTGCTGAAACTGTACTCGCCGCCGCCGCCGACCATGCGGCTTCGCGTGCAGTAGCGGCAATAGGTGCTGCAGGTGCCGGTGGTCAGGAACAGCACGCGGTCGGGATAGCGGTGCACGAGGCCGGGCACGGCGGCGTCGTGGTCCTCGCCCAGCGGGTCGTCGGCCTCGCCCGGCGTGCGCACGTATTCACCATTGACCGGGATGTGCGTGCGGCGCAGCGGCTGGTCCGGGTCGGTCGGGCTCAACAGGCTTGCGTAATAGGGCGTGATGCCGACCGGCAGCGGCCCCTGGTGGCGTGCCACCGCCGCGGTCTCGTCGTCGGACAGGCGAATGAACCTGGCCAGCGTGCCGAGATCGCGGATGCGGTGGCGGAACTGCCAGCGCCAGTCGTTCCAGTCGGCGGCGGTGGCGTCGGGAAAGAATTTCCGGCGGAAGGCGCGCGAGCGTTCGGAGGCGGGGAAGGCAGCGCCGCGTTCGCGGTCCTTCACCGATGCCGGGAACAGCGGCCGCCCGAGGGTGGCCGTTCCCGTGCCGGTTCCTGGCGGTTCGGCTTCGGGGGCGTCGAGGCTGCGATCCATCGGTGATCCTCCGTGCGGCGTGCCTGCGCTGGAATTCGGTGGCATGGCGCCGCCCCCGTCTGCCGCGATGAGGCGCCATGGCCAGGGCCGCGCGCACGCGAATCGGCCCGCAGCTCCTCTAATACAGATTCCTTACGACTTCTATGGTGAATCCGGGTCGCCGGATTGGCCGGAAACCGGCCTTCTGCCTATGGTTTTCCTGAATTTACCGGGACCGTGGCCAAGTAAAACCCAAAACATGAATACATGCTCCCGGCGGAGCCGATGAATAAATCCCTGGCGTTTTTCTGAAATCGCCGCCGCCGCGAATCCGCGCGAAGCACAGCCGGCGAAGCGCCCGCCGCAGCCGCGGCGCAGTGCTTCACTGCTGGCCGGCGGACGAACGCACCGACTCGCGATCGCGGCCGAACATTCTTGCGGGACTGAGGATCAGCCGGCGCAGGCGTCGGCGCGCCACCCGGAGCCGCCGGCCAATCAGCCGCATCGCCTCGCGTCGCGGCGGCGCCGGATCGAGATCGAGTGCGGCGCGCGTGACATGCCCGTCGATCACATCCTCGGCAACCAGCCACAGCCCCGCCAGCCGCACGCGATCGCCAAGCCCGACCAGCCCGCCATACTCGGCCGCGAACAGGCCGGCCACCGTCTCGTTGGCGGGCACCGGCGGCGCGGCCAGGCCATAGGCGGCGGCGAGCTCGGCGATGCTGGTCGCGCCATCGACGCTGAAGGCGCCGAGCGCCGGCTCCTCGTCCTCCGATTCGGGTGCGAAGAAGCGATCGAGCTCGTGCTCGCGCCCGTGCGGCGCCAGCACATAAAGTGTCTCGCCCGGGCGCAGCTGCGGTTCGACCGGTGCGGGGTGCAGATGCCCATCCGACAGCAGCAGCAGCGGCCGCACCCAGTCGGGCAGCTTGTGCGTCAGCACCGGGCTGCCCGCCACCACCGGCAGCGCGATGAT
>JADYYZ010000523.1 GCA_020853405.1 Acetobacteraceae bacterium | reverse complement strand
GGCAGCGACGCGGAAGCCGCCGGCGACCAGTTTCTCGCGAACCGGCGGCTCGGCCAGCGCGCGGGCGGTGTCGGCATTGATCCGCGAAACGATCGGCGCCGGCGTGCCGGCAGGGGCGAACACGCCGACCCAGATATCGCCGATCACGTCCGGATAGCCGAGTTCAACCGTCGTTGGCACGTCGGGGATCTCGGCCATGCGTGCCTCGCTTGCCACCGCCAGCACACGCACGCGGCGTTCGCCGACCATGGCCGCGACCGAGGCCCAGGAGGCGAACATGAAATCGACGACGCCGGCGGCAAGGTCGGCGGCGGCCGGGGCGGCGCCGCGATAGGGCACGTGGGTTGCGGGGAACTTTGCTGCTTCGGCAAACATGTGCGCGGTGAGGTGCGCACCCGACCCGACCGAGGGCGAGGCATAGGAAAGCCCGCCGGGCCGGGATTTCGCGAGCGCCACCAGCTCGGCGGCGGTGTTCGCCGGCAGGCCCGCGAACACCGCCAGCACGACGCCGATGGTGCAGACCGGCGCCACCGGCACGAAGGCCGTGGCCAGGTCGACCGGCATGTGCGGGATCAGGGCAGCGTTGCTCGCATGCGTCTGGTTGTTGCCGAAAACCAGCGTGTAGCCGTCCGGCGCGGCGCGGGCCGCCGCCTCGGTGCCGATCACGCCGGAGCCGCCGGCACGGTTGTCGACCACCACCGGCTGGCCCCAGTACTCGCTCCAGCGGGCACCGATCAGCCTGGCCGGGATGTCGGTGGTGCCGCCCGGCGGGAACGGCACGATCACGCGCACCGCGTGGTCCGGCCAGGCGACCTCGGCGCGCGGGCTGCGCGCGGCGACGGCGGTGGCGGCGATGGCGGCGGTGGCGGCGGTGGAAAGCAGAGTGCGGCGGCGCATGCGCGGCTTCTGCGCCGGCTGCCCGGCGCTGCCAAGAGGTGATCGCCCGGCCGCCGGTGCCGTTCGCGTGAGCATAGGCGCGGCTGCCAGGGTGCGGCCGCCAAGGCGGGGTCGCCAGGGTGGGGCCGCCAGGGTGGGGGCCGGCAGCGTCAGCCGGCAGGAAGCGCGATGCTGGCCACGGCCTGGGCGGCGATGCCTTCGCCGCGGCCGGCAAAGCCGAGCCGTTCGGTGGTGGTGGCCTTGACGCCGACCCGCGCGACATCGATGCCCAGCAGTGAGGCAAGGCGCGCTCGCATCGCCGCCACATGCGGCCTGATCCGCGGTGCCTCGCAGATCAGCGTGACATCGGCATTCACCAGCCGCCCGCCGCGGGCGGCGATCCGGCCGGCGGCGTGGCGAAGGAAGGCCGCGCTGTCGGCATCCTGCCACGCTGCCTCGGTGGGCGGGAAATGCGCGCCGATATCACCCTCGGCCAGCGCGCCATAGATCGCATCGCACAGCGCGTGGATTCCGACATCGGCGTCGGAATGGCCGGCAAGCCCCTGCTGGTGCGGGATTTCAACGCCGCACAAAAGCAGTTTCCGCGCGGGCGCGAAGCGATGCACGTCAAAGCCGGTGCCGACCCGCGTCTCGGTCGCGACGTAGAGCCGGCCGAGCCGTTCGAGATCGCCCGGCGCGGTCACCTTCTCCAGCATGGGGTCTCCCTCCACCAGCGCGATCGTGCCGCCCTCTCTCTCGATCAGCGCGGCATCGTCGGTCGCCTCGGTCCGGGCGTCGCGGTGCGCGGCCAGGATTCTCGAAAAATGGAATGCCTGGGGCGTCTGGATGCGGAACAGGTTTTCACGCGCGAGCGTGGCCTGTGCCCGACCGCCCTCGGCCCGCTTCAGCGTGTCGGCAACCGCCAGCGCGGGCACCGCGCCATCGGCGTCGAGGAGGCCGGCCAGCAGGCGCTCGATCACCGCGGGCGAGACGAGCGGCCGCGCGGCGTCATGGATCAGCACGATTTCAGGCGGGTCGGCGGCCAGCGCCTCCAGCCCGGCCCGGGCGCTGGCCTGGCGGGTGGCGCCGCCCAGGATCGGCGGCCCGAGCCCGAGACCCTCGGCAGCCAGGGCATGGGCCGCCTCGTCTCCGGCGCCGATCACGGCCCGCACCGGCCCGACCGCGGGGTGCGACGACAGCCGCCGCAGCGCATGGCGCAGCAGCGGTTCGCCCGCCAGCAGTTGGTACTGCTTGGAAACCTCGCCGCCCGCCCGCACACCGCGGCCGGCGGCCAGCACCAGGGCTGCGACGCGCATGCACCGACCGTCGCGGTGTGTGGCTCCCGGGTCAAGTCTGCGCAAGATCGCGCCAGACAAGGCCCTGCAACGTTGCGCGGCCCCTGGCCGGCCCCTAGATTGCCCAAACCATGAGCAGTTTCGCGCCGCCCCTCAGCGGGCCGATTGCGGTCGGGCCGATCCTGCTCGACAACCCGGTCGTGCTGGCGCCGATGTCCGGCGTCACCGACCTGCCGTTCCGCCGCCTTGCGGCCGAACTCGGCGCCGGCCTCGTGGTCAGCGAGATGATCGCCTCGCGGGCCATGGTTTTCGGCAATCAAACCACCATGAAGATGGCGGAAACCGAAGGGGTTGCGGGTGCGCCCTGTTCCGTGCAGCTGGCCGGCTGCGAGCCCGAGGTGATGGCGCGGGCGGCGCAGCTGAACGCCGACCGCGGCGCCCGCATCATCGACATCAATTTCGGCTGCCCGGTGAAGAAGGTGGCGGTCGGCCAGAGTGCGGGCAGCGCGCTGATGCGCAACGAGGCAGCGGCCGCGAGGATCCTGGAAGCGACGGTGCGCGCGGTGGACGTGCCGGTGACGCTGAAGATGCGCATGGGTTGGGACCAATCCAGCCTGAACGCGCCCGGCCTCGCCCGCATCGCCGAGGCGGCCGGGATCCGGATGGTGACGATCCATGGCCGCACCCGCCAGCAGTTCTATACCGGCGCCGCCGACTGGGCGTTCGTCGCCCGGGTGAAGGCGGCGGTGCGCATCCCGGTGATCGTCAATGGCGACATCTGCACCGAGGACGACGCCGCCGAGGCGCTTCGCCAGTCGGGCGCCGACGGCGTGATGGTCGGGCGCGGCGCCTATGGCAGGCCGTGGTTTCCCGGCGCGCTGGCGCGCTTCCTTCGCACCGGCAGGCGCCAGCCAGAGCCCGACCTTGCTGCCCAGAAGGCAATATTGCTACGCCATTACACGGCGATCCTCGACCACCATGGCGAGGCAACCGGCGTTCGGCTCGCGCGAAAGCATATCGGCTGGTATTCCAAGGGCCTGCCCGGCTCGGCCGAGTTCCGCGCCGCGGTCAACCGCTGCCATGGCGGCGCCGAGGTGGTCGCCCTGGTCGAGCGTTTCTACGATCCGCTGATCGCGCGCGGCACCGTGCGCCGGCTGGTGCGCGAGACGGCGGGAGAAGCCGACGCGGAAGGCGCCGGGATGGGCAGCGCGAGGCTGGCGGCGTGACGCGGCCGGTGCGCAAGCCTGGCGCGGCGCGGACGCTGCGGCTCGCGGCCGAGCGCGCGCCGGCGCCGGATGCCGCCGCGACCCTCGCGGCGCTGCCCGCGGCGGTGCTGGTGCTCGACCCCCAGCTGCGGATCGCGAGCGCCAACCCGGCTGCCGAGCAGTTCTTCCAGGGTTCGGCGGCGACACTCTCCGGCGCCCGGCTCGCCGATTTCGTGGTGCCCGACAGCCCGCTGTTCGACCTGATCGCCACCGTCCGCGCCACCCGAAGCCAGATCAGCGACTATGACCTTGCGCTGCAAAGCCCGCGCCTGTCGAAGACCGGGTCGAAGACCGGGATCGCCGCGCACGTGGCCGTCCTAGCCGAGGAGCCGGCGCATGTCGTGCTGGCGCTGATCGATGCCTCGACCGCCCAGCAGCTCGACCGGCAATTGTCGGTGCGCCACGCCGCCCGCAGCGTCGAAGGGATGGCGGCGATGCTCGCGCACGAGGTGAAGAACCCGCTTTCCGGCATCCGCGGCGCCGCCCAGCTGCTCGAATCGTGCCTGTCGGATGCCGATCGCGAACTGACCCAGCTGATCTGCGACGAGGTCGACCGCATCCGCGCCCTGGTCGAGCGGATCGAGCGGTTCGGCGACCGGCCGGCGGGGTTCGCGCCGGTGAACATCAACCAGGTGCTGGACCATGTGCGGCGGCTGGCTGCCCGCGGCTTTGCCGCGCATGTGCGTTTCATCGAGACCTACGACCCGTCGCTGCCGCCGGTCTGGGGCAACCGCGACCAGCTGGTGCAGGTGTTCCTGAACCTCGTGAAGAACGCCGCCGAGGCGGTGCCGGCGGAAGGCGGCGAGATCACGCTGGAAACCGCCTGGCAGCACGGCGTGCGGCTTGCGGTCTCGGGCGGCGGGGCACGGCTTGGCCTGCCGATCCGGGTCAGTGTGCGCGACAATGGCCGCGGCATCCCCGAGGCGCTGCAGGACCACCTGTTCGACCCGTTCGTGACCGGCAGGGCAGGCGGGCAGGGGCTCGGGCTTGCGCTGGTGGCGAAGATCGTCGGCGACCACGCTGCCCTGATCGAGGCCGAGAGCGTGCCGGGGCGCACCACCTTCCGGCTGCTGCTGCCGATGGCCCCGGACCAGGTCGCCGACGAGGCCGCGCTGCCCGACCCGCTGCCCGACCCGCTGCCCGACCCGCTGCCCGACCCGCTGCCCGACCCGCTGCCCGACCCGCTGCCCGACCCCCTGGGCGAGGAACCGATCAGCCCGGACGGGCCGGCGGCGCGATGAGCGAGGCTCCCACCACGCTGCCCCAGGCCGCGGTGCCCGCAACCATTCTGGTCGCCGACGACGACCGCTCGATCCGCACGGTGCTGACCCAGGCGCTCGGCCGCAGCGGCTACACCGTGCGCAGCACCGGCACCGCCGCGACACTGTGGCGCTGGGTCGAGGACGGCGAGGGCGACCTCGTGATCACCGATGTGGTGATGCCCGACGAGAGCGGGCTCGACATGGTGCCGCGCATCCGCCGCGCCCGCCCCGATCTCCGGGTGGTCGTGATGAGCGCCCAGAGCACGCTGCTGACGGCGATCAGGGCGACCCAGCGGGGTGCTTTCGAATACCTGCCCAAGCCGTTCGACCTGAAGGAACTTCTGGGTGTTGTCGCGCGCGCGTTGGCGGCCCCGCCGGCGGCCGCCGAGCCGCCTTCCGAGGACCAGGCCGAGCGGCTGCCGCTGATCGGGCGCAGCTCGGCGATGCAGGACATCTATCGCGCGATCGCGCGGCTCACGACCACCGACCTGACCGTGATGGTGACCGGAGAAAGCGGCACCGGCAAGGAACTGGTGGCGCGCGCGCTGCACGAGTTCGGCCGCCGCCGGGCCGGCCCCTTCGTTGCCGTGAACATGGCCGCGATCCCGCGCGAGCTGATCGAGAGCGAGCTGTTCGGGCACGAGCGCGGCGCCTTCACCGGCGCCCACAGCCGCAGCCAGGGCCGGTTCGAGCAGGCCAGCGGCGGCAGCCTGTTCCTCGACGAGATCGGCGACATGCCGCCCGAGGCGCAGACCCGCCTGCTGCGCGTGCTGCAGGAAGGCGAATTCACCGCCGTCGGCGGGCGGGCGCCGGTGAAGGTCGATGTGCGCATCATCGCCGCCACGCATCGCGACCTCCGGAGCGCGATCCGCGAGGGCCGGTTCCGCGAGGACCTGTTCTACCGGCTGAACGTGGTGCCGATCCGCCTGCCCCCCCTGCGCGAGCGCCCCGAGGACGTAGCCCTGCTGGCGCGCCACTTCCTGTCGCGGGCGCGCGCGGCCGGTCTCGCGCCGAAGCAGCTCGATCCCCTGGCGCTGGAGCGGCTGAAGGCGCATCGCTGGCCGGGCAATGTGCGCGAGCTCGAGAACCTGATGCAGCGGCTCGCCGCGCTCTATCCGCAGGAGACCATCGGCGAGGAGGTGATCGCGGCCGAGCTGGCCGAGGCGGCGGGGTTCGCCGATCCCGAATCCTTCTCCCAGCCGGCGAGCCTGTCGGCGGCTGTGGAACGGCACCTCCGCCAGTTCCTTGCCGCAAGCCAGGACGGGCTGCCCGGCAGCGGCGTCTATGACCGGGTGATCGCCGAGGTGGAACGCCCGCTGATCCGGATGATCCTGTCCGCCACCCGCGGCAACCAGATCCGTGCCGCGCAGATCCTCGGCCTCAACCGCAACACGCTGCGCAAGAAGATCCGGGAACTGGAAATCCCGGTGGTCCGCGGCGTCGCATGAGCGCGCCCCGCGCCGGCCGCACCCCGGGAGGCGCGCCGCGATGACCGGTGGCGCCGGCCCTGTCGCACCGGCCCGCGGCCCGCTGCTGGCCCGGATCGGCGCGGCGCTCTATGCGGTCGCGATCAGCCGCGCCGTCGCGATCGGGCTTGCCGGCCTCGCGCTGGTGCTTGGCATCGGCAGTTTCTTCCTGATCACCGGCGACGCGCCGATCGGCACCACCCTGGTGGTGGCGCTGGTCTATCTCAACCTCGCGGTGCTGCTGCTGCTGGCCACGGCGGTGGTGGTGCGCGTGGTGCGGGTCTGGGCGGAACGGCGCCGCGGCAGCGCCGGCGCGAAGCTGCACACCAGGCTCGTGCTGCTGTTCGGCGGCGTCGCGGTGGCGCCGACCATCGCGGTCGGCATTCTGTCGGGGGTGCTGTTCAGCACCGGCATCCAGAGCTGGTTCGGCGACCCGGTGCGCCTCGCGCTCGACGAGAGCATGGCGGCAAGCCGCGCCTATCTGGAGGAGCACCAGAACGCGATCCGCGTCGATGCGCTGGCGATGGCGGCCGACATCAACCGCGCGGCACCGCTGATCGTCCAGAACCGTGCCCTGTTCGAGCGCATCGTGCAGACCCAGACGGTGCTGCGCGGCCTGACCGAGGCGGCGGTGTTCGATGCGACCACGCGCGAGGTGATCGCGGTCGGCGGCCTTGCCTCGCCCTCGGCGCCCGAGGAGGTGCCGGTCTGGGCACGCATCTTCGCCGCTGGCGGCGATGTGGCCGTGATCACCGGCGACGAGAACCGGGTGCGCGCCCTGGTCAAGCTCGACTTCGGGGAAATGACCTTCCTGCTGATCGGCAGGCCGGTCGACCCGACCGTGATCGGCCACATGGTGCGCACCGAAAGCACCGTCGGCGAGTACCGGCGGATGGAATCGCGGCTGTCGCGGCTGCAGGTGTCGCTCGCGATCATCTTCTCGGTGGTGGCGCTGCTGATCCTGGCGGCGGCCGTGCTGCTCGGTCTGCTGTTCGCGGGCGCCATCGCGCGGCCGGTCGCCTCGCTGATCTTCGCCGCCGAGCGCGTGCGCACCGGCGATCTTTCCGCGCGCGTGCCGGAAGCCGGGGCCGATGACGAGATCGGCAGCCTGACCCGCGCCTTCAACCGCATGATCGGCCAGCTCGAGGCGAACCGCGGCGAACTGATGGAAGCCTATCGCCAGATCGACGAGCGGCGCCGCTTCACCGAGGCGGTGCTGGCCTCGGTCTCGGCCGGGGTGATCGGGCTCGACGAACAGGGCCGGATCGAACTGGCCAACCGCTCGGCCGCCTCGCTGCTGGAGGCCGATGTCGCCGCCGCCGCCGGCCGGCCGCTTGGCGAGCTGGTGGAGGAGATGGCGCCGCTGGTGGCAGCGGCACTCGCCGCCCCCGACCGGCCGGTGACGATGGAGATCGCGATCGGCCCGCCGGGCAGGCGGCGCACCCTGATCGCACGCATCGCCGCCGAGACCGAGCAGGGCCGCGGCGGCTTCGTTGTCACGTTCGACGATGTCACCGAACTGATGAGCGCCCAGCGCAAGGCCGCCTGGGCCGATGTCGCGCGGCGCATCGCCCACGAGATCAAGAACCCGCTGACCCCGATCCAGCTCTCGGCCGAGCGGCTGAAGCGCAAATACCTGCGCGAGATCACCACCGACCCCGACACTTTCAGGGCCTGCACCGACACCATCGTGCGCCAGGTCGGCGATATCGGGCGCATGGTCGACGAGTTCAGCGCCTTCGCCCGCATGCCGCAGCCGCGCATCGTCGCCTCCGACATCGCCGAGGTGGTGCGCCAGGCGGTGTTCCTCCAGCGCCAGGCGCACCCCGGCATCGACTGGCGGGTGGAAGGCGCGGGCGAGCGGCGGGTCGTGCCGTGCGACCCGCGGCTGCTCGGCCAGGCGCTGACCAACCTCCTGAAGAACGCTGCCGAGTCGGTCGAGGCGCGCGAGGCGGGCGAGAAGCGGCAGGCGGGTGAGGCACCGCAGATGGGCGAGGGGGGCGGCGGCAGCATCGCCACCCGCATCACCGATGACGCCGGCGCCGTGCTGATCAGCGTCGAGGACGACGGCGAGGGCCTGCCCGACGAGGGCCGCGAGCGCCTGACCGAGCCTTACGAGACGCGCAAGCCCAAGGGCACCGGCCTCGGACTCGCGATCGTCAAGAAGGTGATGGAGGACCACGGCGGCAGCCTGGTGCTGGAGGACAGGCAGGGCGGGCGGGGGGCGCGGGTCAGCCTCCGGTTGCCGATGCCGGCTGGCGGGGATAATGCGAGGGGGGATGGCGTGCGCGCCGACGCGACGCCTGCCGTATGACCGCCACCACCGAAGGCAGCGACCCGCCCTGTTTCCCCACCCGCACCGCATGAGCGACCGACCCTTCGCATGCCGTACGATATCCTGATCGTCGACGACGAGCCCGACATCCGGGCGCTGGTCGCCGGCATCCTGCGCGACGAGGGCTTCGAGACGCGCGAGGCCGGCGACTCGGCGGCCGCGATCGCCGCCTTCCGGGCCCGCCGCCCCGGCCTCGTGCTGCAGGATGTCTGGCTGCAGGGATCACAGCTCGACGGGTTGCAGCTGCTGGAGATGTTCCACGGCGAGGAGCCGCAGGTGCCGGTGGTGATGATCTCCGGCCACGGCACCATCGAGACCGCGGTGCAGGCGATCCAGAACGGCGCCTACGAGTTCGTCGAGAAGCCGTTCAAGGCGGACCGGCTGCTGCTGGTGGTCAGGAACGCGATCGAGGCGGCGCAGCTCAAGCGCGAGATCTCCGAACTCAGGCTGCGCACCGGCGCCGAGGAGCGGCTGGTCGGCAGCTCGCACGCCATGCACGCGCTCCGGGCCGCGATCGAGAAGGTCGCGCCGACCGGCTCGCGCGTGCTGGTCACCGGGCCGGCCGGGTCGGGCAAGGAGGTGGCGGCGCGCATGATCCATGCGCTCTCCCGCCGCGCCGGCGGCCCGTTCATGGTGCTGAACTGCGCCACCCTCAATCCGGGGCGGCTCGAGGACGAGCTGTTCGGAATCGAATCCGGCCCCGACCCGGTCGCGATGCCGCGCCGCGCCGGCTTGCTGGAACACGCCCATGGCGGCACGCTGCTGCTCGACGAGGTCGCCGACATGCCGCTGGAGACCCAGGGCAAGATCGTGCGCGTGCTGCAGGATTCCAGCTTCGAGCGGGTCGGCGGCTCCTCGCGCGTCAAGGTCGATGTGCGCGTGCTGGCGACCACCAACCGCGACCTTGCCGCCGAGATCGCGGCCGGGCGCTTCCGCGAGGACCTGTTCTACCGGCTGAACGTGGTGCCGCTGCGGCTGCCGGCGCTGAAGGAGCGGCGCGAGGACATCCCCGAACTGGTCGCGCACCTGCTTGGCCGTTCGGCCGAGGCCTCCGGCATGCCCAGGCGCGAGCTCGGCGAGGATGCGCTGGCGGTGATGCAGACCTATGACTGGCCCGGCAACGTTCGCCAGCTGCGCAATGTCGCCGACTGGCTGATGATCATGGCGCCGGGCGGGGCAGCCGAGCCGATCCGTGCCGAGCATCTGCCGCCCGAGGTCGGCGGCGCGGCGCCGGCGCTGTCGTTCGACCGCAGCCCGGAATATATCGGGCTGCCGCTGCGCGATGCCCGCGAACTGTTCGAGAAGCAGTACCTGATGGCGCAGCTCACGCGCTTCGGCGGCAATATCAGCCGCACCGCCAATTTCGTCGGCATGGAGCGCAGCGCCTTGCACCGGAAACTGAAGTCGCTCGGCGTCGCCGGAGAGGACAGGGGCCAATGAGGTCGCAACCATGAGCCGAATCGCCTATGTGAACGGCCGCTACCTGCCGCAGCGCGACGCCGCGGTGAACATCGAGGACCGCGGCTACCAGTTCGCCGACGGCATCTACGAGGTGGTGCACGTCTACAAGGGCCGCTTCATCGACGAGGACCGCCATCTCGGCCGGCTGGAGCGGTCGCTGCGGGAGATCGCGCTGCCGATGCCGATGCCGCGCGCATCCCTGGTCAAGGTGCTGCACGAGGTGGTGCGCAGGAACCGCATCCGGGAAGGGCTGCTCTACATGCAGGTGACGCGCGGCGTCGCCCGGCGCGACCATGCGTTCCCGGAAAAGCCGATCCCGCCGGCACTGGTCGTCACGGTGCGCCGCGTGCCGCCCTACCCGAAATCGATCGAGGGCTGGGGTGGTGCCGCGATCACGCACCCCGACCTGCGCTGGGCGCGGCGCGACATCAAGTCGACCGCGCTCTTGCCCAACGTGCTGGCCCGCCAGGCGGCGCGCGAGCAGGGCGCGACGGAAGCCGTCCTGTACGAACCCGACGGCACGATCACCGAAGGCGCCGCCACCAGTTTCTGGATCGTCGACAAGGACGGCACGCTCTGCACCCGCCAGCTCGGCGAGCAGATCCTGCCCGGCTGCACCCGCGGCGCCCTGATCGCGCTGATGGAGGAGGAGGGCATCGCGTTCAGGGAAGGCCCGTATACGCTCGACGATGTGCGCGCTGCCCGCGAGGCGTTCATCAGCAGCGCCACATCGTTCGTGAAGCCGATGCTGAAGATCGACGGCAAGCCGGTCGGCGACGGCAGGGCAGGGCCGGTCACGCGCAAGCTGTTCGACCTGTTCGCCCGACACGTGAAGGGACTGCCGAACGCCGCGTAGATGATGCGCCCAGACCCCGGACGATGCCGCCAGGGCGTCGCGCATCGCCCCGCATGAGCACGCCGCGCGCGGTCCTGTTCGACTGGGACAACACGCTGGTCGATGCCTGGGCCGGCATCGAGGCGGCGCTGAACGCGACCCGGGCCGAGTACGGCCTCGATCCCTGGGATCGCGCGACGCTGCTGGCCAATGTGCGGCTGTCGCTGCGCGACAGTTTCCCGAAAATGTTCGGCGACGACTGGGAGCGCGCGCGAAGACGGTTCAGCGACAGCTACGCCCGCGACCATCTTCTGCATCTGCGGCCGCTGAAGGGCGCCGCCGATGCCCTGGCGGCCGCGGCGGCGAACGGCTTCGCGGGCGTCGTCAGCAACAAGCAGGGCCGGTTCCTGCGCACCGAGGCCCGCGCGCTGGGCTGGGCCGGCAAACTCGGCGCGCTGGTCGGTGCCGGCGATGCTGCGCGCGACAAGCCGCATGGCGATCCCATCGTGCTGGCGCTTGCCGCCGCCGGTATCCTGCCCACGCCCGAGGTCTGGTATGTCGGCGATACCGGCGTTGACCTGGAAGCGGCGCGCGCGGCAGGCGTCACTGCCGTGCTGGTCGGCGATGCGGCGCACGATGGCGGCGCCGCAGCACTCGCTCCCGACCGGCACTTCCCCGATGCCGGTTCGCTTGCCGCGGCACTCGCCGGGCGCGTTTGATGGCAGGGCGTTGCCTGCTAAGGTCGGGCGGCGCGGCATGGGTGCGAACGACCGCGCGCGACGCGGCCGGCACCAGCCCGGCGCCCAACGAAAGCGAAAGGCACGCCGAAATGGCCAACGAGAAATCGCAGAACGTGCAGGACGTGTTCCTGAACCACGTCCGCAAGAACAAGACCCCGGTGACGATCTTCCTGGTGAATGGCGTGAAACTGCAGGGGATCATCACCTGGTTCGACAATTTCAGCGTGCTCCTGCGCCGCGATGGCCACACCCAGCTGGTCTACAAGCACGCCATCAGCACCGTGATGCCAGGCTCGCCGATCCAGCTGTTCGATCCCACGCGCGATGGGCCAGGTGCCCGCGAACCGGCCGGCGCCGGCGTGGAATGATGGGTGGGCACTAGCCTCGAAGGCGGTGCGACCAGGGCAGCCGTGCTGCTGCCCTGGGAACGCCCCGCGCCTGGCGCGCCTGTGCTGCGCCAGGCCGACGACCGGCTTTCCGAAGCCGTCTCGCTCGCCGCCGGCATCGGCCTGGATGTGCGGCTTTCGCGCATCTTCCCGCTGCGCGCCAGGCGCCCTTCCACCCTTCTGGGCGAAGGCCAGGTGGAAGCGGCGGGCGAGGCGATCGCTGAGGCCGAGGTGGAGGTGGCGGTGGTCGATGCCGCGCTTTCCCCGGTGCAGCAGCGCAACCTGGAACGCGCCTGGAAATGCAAGGTGATCGACCGCACCGGGCTGATCCTGGAAATCTTCGGCGACCGCGCCCGCACCCGCGAAGGCTCGCTCCAGGTCGAGCTCGCGCATCTCGATTACCAGCGTTCGCGGCTGGTGAAGAGCTGGACGCACCTGGAACGCCAGCGCGGCGGCTTCGGCTTCCTGGGTGGGCCGGGCGAAAGCCAGATCGAGCTCGACCGCCGCCTGATCGGCGAGCGCATCGCAAAAATCCGCCGCGAGCTCGAGGAGGTGCGGCGCACCCGTGGCCTGCATCGGGGCGCGCGCCGGCGCGTGCCGTACCCGATCGTCGCCCTGGTCGGCTACACCAACGCCGGCAAGTCGACCCTGTTCAACCGCCTTACCGGGGCGGACGTGTTCGCCCACGACCTGCTGTTCGCGACCCTCGATCCCACCATGCGGGCACTCGTGCTGCCATCGGGGCGGCAGGTGATCATCTCCGACACGGTCGGCTTCATCAGCGAGCTGCCGACCGAACTGGTCGCCGCCTTCCGCGCGACGCTGGAGGAGATCGCCGAGGCCGACGTCATTCTCCACGTCCGCGACGTCGCCTCGCACGACGGCCCGGCCCAGCGAGCGGACGTGCTGGCGGTGCTGGAGGGGCTGGCGACCGGCCCATCCGCGGCGCTGGACACCGAGTGGCCGGAGCGCGTGATCGAGGTGCTGAACAAGGTCGACCTGCTCGACGACGACCGTCGCGCCTCACTGCCCGCCGGCGCGATCGCGGCGTCCGCCGCCACCGGCGAAGGCTGCCGGGCGCTGCTTGGCGCGATCGATGCACGGCTCGCCGCGCGGATGGTGCTGCGCGAGGCAGCGCTCGACCCGGCCGACGGCGAGACGCTGGCCTGGCTCTACCGGCATGGCGAGGTGTTTTCCCGCACCGATGCCGAGGACGCGATCCGCGTGCAGGTGCGGCTGACGCCGGAGAATGCCGCCCGCTTCGACCGCAGGCGGGCAGTGTGAGGATGCCGGCATGAAGCCCGACATGGCGATGATGGGCCGCCTCGACCGGCTGCTGCGCGAGGCGGCCGCGGCCGAGATCCTGCCGCGCTTTCGCAAGCTGCACGCCGGCCAGGTGCGCGCCAAGAGCGGGCCGCACGACCTGGTGACCGAGGCCGACGAGGCAGCCGAGCGCTTCATCGCCGCGCGGCTTGCGGGGGTGCTGCCCGGCACCGTTCTGGTCGGCGAGGAAGGCGTTGCCGCCGATCCGCGGCTGCTCGACCAGCTGGCGAGCGCGGAGGCAGCGCTGCTGCTCGACCCGATCGACGGCACCGCGAATTTCGCCGCCGACCTGCCGCTGTTCGGCGTGATGGCGGCACTGGTGCTGCGGGGCGAAACCGTCGCCGCCTGGATCCTCGACCCGCTGCAGGGCGAGACGGCGATGGCGCTGCGCGGCGAGGGCGCCTGGATCGAGGATGGGGCGGGCGGGCGTCAGGCGCTGCGCGTGCCGGCGCCGGCCACCACCGATACGGCGCTGATGAGCGCGATCATCTCGGCCCGCTACATGCCGCCTGCCATGGCCCTTCATGTGCGCGCGCGGCTGCACCGCATCGGCCCGACCTGGGAACTCCGCTGCGCCGCGTTCGACTACCTGCTCGCCGCCCGCGGCGTGGTCGGCGCGCTGGTCTACTGGCGGCTTCATCCGTGGGACCACGCCCCCGGCGCGCTGCTCTATGCCGAGGCCGGCGGCCATTGCGCCCGCTTCGACGGCGCCCCTTATG
>JADYYZ010000522.1 GCA_020853405.1 Acetobacteraceae bacterium | reverse complement strand
TCAAGCGGCTGGACGGGTTCGACGTGTTCTTCCTGACCGGCACCGACGAACACGGCCAGAAGGTCGAGAAGGCAGCGCGCGAGGCCGGGCTCGAGCCGCGTGCCTTCACCGACAAGGTGAGCGCGAACTTCCGCGAGCTGACGCGGGTGATGGGCATCTCCAACGACGATTTCATCCGCACCACCGAGCCGCGCCATTATGCCGCCTGCCAGGAACTCTGGCGCCTGCTCGCCGCCAGGGGCGCGCTCTATCTCGGCGACTATGCCGGCTGGTACGCGGTGCGCGACGAGGCGTTCTACGCCGAGGATGAGCTCAGCACCGGCGCCGATGGCATCCGGCGCGCGCCATCGGGGGCGCCGGTGGAGTGGGTGAGGGAGCCTTCGTGGTTCTTCCGGCTGTCGGAATGGGGTCCGAAACTGCTGGAATTCTACGACGCGCACCCCGACTTCATCGGCCCGGCGAGCCGGCGCAACGAGGTCGTCAGTTTCGTCCGGTCCGGCCTCACCGACCTTTCGGTCAGCCGTACCAGCTTCAGGTGGGGCGTGCCGGTGCCCGGCGATCCCGCGCACGTGATGTATGTGTGGCTCGATGCGCTGACCAACTATGTCACCGCCACCGGCTGGCCCGAGGGTGGCGCGCGGGTGGATTTCTGGCCGGCCGACCTGCACCTGGTCGGCAAGGACATCGTGCGCTTCCACGCCGTCTACTGGCCCGCCTTCCTGATGGCCGCCGGCCTCGCGCCGCCACGGCGCGTCTTTGCCCATGGCTGGTGGACGGTCGAGGGGCAGAAGATGAGCAAGAGCCTGGGCAACGTGATCGACCCGGTGACCCTGGTTTCGACCTGGGGCCTCGACCCCGTGCGCTATTTCCTGCTGCGCGAGGTGCCGTTCGGCAACGATGGTGATTTTTCCCGCGCGGCAATCGCGAGGCGCCTGAACGTCGAACTTGCCAACGACCTGGGCAACCTCGCGCAGCGCACGCTGGCATTCGTCAGCCGCAATGCCGGGGGCGTTGTCCCGGCGCCGGGCATCCGAAGCGAGGATGACGCCACCCTGCTGGCATCCGCCGCCGCGCTGCTTGCCGAGCTGCGCGCTGCCCTCGACCGCCAGGCGTTCCACGAGGCGCTGGAGGCGATCTGGGTCGTGGTGCGTGCCGCCAACGCCTATATCGACCGCCAGGCGCCCTGGGCGCTGCGCAAGACCGACCCCGTTCGCATGGGCAGCGTACTGTGGGTGCTGCTGGAAACGATCCGGAAGCTCGCGATCCTGCTTTCTCCCTTCATGCCGGGCAGCATGGCGACGATGCTCGACCAGCTGGGGCAGGGGGCGGATGCCCGCGATGTCGCAGCCCTTGACCGCCCGCTCGCCGCCGGCCTCGCGCTGCCGCCGCCCAGCCCGATCTTCGCCAAGGTCGCGGAAGCAGCCTGAGCCGCCCGGCCGCGATGCTGATCGACAGCCACTGCCACCTTGATTATTTCCGCGACGACGAGGTCGAGGCGGTGGTCGGGCGCGCTGCCTCGGCCGGTGTCGCCGTGCTGGTCACGATCGGCACCCGCATCGCCCAGGCCGATTCGGTGAAGCGCCTGTGCGAGCGGTTCGCCAATGTCTGGGGCTCGGTCGGGATCCATCCGCACCACGCGGGCGAGGCGCCGCTGCCGGAGGTGGCCGAGCTGGTCGCGCTCGCCCGGCATCCGAAAATCGTCGGCATCGGCGAATCCGGGCTCGACTATTTCTACAACAAAAGCCCGCATGATATTCAGCAGGAAGGGTTCCGCCGGCACATTCGCGCCGCGCGTGCGGCCGCGCTGCCGCTCGTGATCCACGCAAGGCAGGCCGACGGCGACATCCTGAAAATCCTTCAGGAAGAATGGAGTGATGGAGGAGAGTTCAGGTTCCTTCTGCACTGCTTCAGCAGCGGCCGCGCACTCGCCGAAGCCGCCGTGGCGATGGGCGGCTTTGTCAGTTTCTCCGGCATCCTGACTTTCCCGAAGTCCGACGATATCAGGGCGATCGCGCGGGATCTTCCAGCGGATCGCCTGCTTGTCGAGACCGATGCCCCATACCTTGCGCCGGTGCCGTTCCGCGGCAAGCGGTGCGAACCGGCGATGGTCGCGCACACCGCCGAGTGGCTGGCCAGGGTGCGCGGCTGGACGGTCGCCGAGACCCAGCGCGTTACCACCGCGAACTGCCTGAAACTGTTCGATCGGCTGCGCCTGCCGGGTGCCGCCGCGGCGGCATGAAGGTTCGCCTTCTTGGCACCGGCGGCTCGGCTGGCGTGCCTGTGCTCAGCAGCCAGCCTGGCGGCGAGTGGGGGGCCTGCAACCCCGCCGACCCGCGCAACCGGCGCACCCGCACCGGCGCCCTGGTGCAGGTGGCGGGGCGGGCCATCCTGATCGATGCCGGCCCGGATCTGCGCGCACAGTTGCTCGCGGCCGGGCTGCCGCGCCTCGATGCCGTGCTGTTCACGCACGCGCACGCCGACCATATCGGCGGCATCGACGAACTGCGCGCCGCCAACCGGATCATGGGCGCGCCGATCCCCGCCTTCGGCGACGCCACGACCCTTGCCACCCTGGAACAGCGCTTCGCCTATGCGTTCCGGCCGCACAATGGCGGCTGGTTCAGCCGGCCGGCGCTGGAAGCACGCGAGGTGGTTCCGGGCACCTGGTTCGAGGCTGCCGGCATCCCGGTGCTGCCGATCCTGCAGGATCACGGGTTCGGGCCATCGCTCGGGTTCCGCATCGGCGACTTCGGCTATTCGACGGACGCGCTGTTGCTCGACGACGCCGCGTTCGCAGCGCTCCGTGGCGTCGAGCTGTGGGTGGTCGGCTGCTTCCGGCGTACGCCGCATCCGACCCATGCCCACCTTGACCGCGTCATCGACTGGATCGCGCGGCTGGGTCCGCGCCGCGCGTTCCTGACCCAGATGGGAGAGGACCTCGACTATGCGGCGACGCTCTCGGCGCTGCCGGCCGGCGCCGCGCCGGGCCATGACGGGCTCGAGCTGGAGGTTGCGGACCTGCCTGGGCTGATTCTTCCATAATATCGCTTCTCGTATCTATGCTATGGCGGCGAGGTCCGCCGGAAGCTGCACCGCTCCGGCCCGCCCCATGGCAAGCGGCCACCCCGGCGTGGCATGAGTGGCCGATGCAGAACCCGACGCCGCCCGCCGAGATCGACCGCCTGCTTGCCATCATGGCAGCGCTTCGCACCCCAGGTTCGGGCTGCCCGTGGGACCTCGTGCAGACCTTCGAGACGATCG
>JADYYZ010000521.1 GCA_020853405.1 Acetobacteraceae bacterium | reverse complement strand
TACATCATCCGCCGCCTGATCGCCGCGGTGCCGACGCTGATCGCGGTGCTGACGCTGGTGTTCGTGATCGTGCGGATCGTGCCGGGCGATCCGGCGCTGGTGATCCTGGGCGACCAGGCGACGCCGCAGGCGCTGGCGGCGCTGCGCACGCGGCTGGGCCTCGACCAGCCGATCTGGCAGCAATACATCACCTTCCTGTCGGCGGTGCTGACCGGCGATTTCGGCACCAGCATGGTCACCGGCCGGCCGGTCTGGTCCGAGGTCGCCGCGGTGCTGCCGCACACGCTCGACCTCACCATCGCCTCGATGATCTTCGGCGTGGCGGTCGGCGTGCCGGCGGGGATCTGGGCGGCGCTGCACCGCAACGGCATGATCGACTATTCGCTCAGGATCTTCTCGCTGCTCGGCCTTTCCTTCCCGGTCTTCGTGTTCGGCATCTACCTGCTGCTGGCGTTCGCGCTGCACTGGCGGCTGTTTCCGGTGATCGGGGCGGCCGACCTGTCCGACATCCCCGACCGGCTGCACAAGCTGGTGCTGCCGACCTTCACGCTCGGGCTGGTGATGGCGGCCTACATCACGCGCGTGACGCGAAGCGGCATGCTGCAGGTGCTGGGCGAGGATTACGTGCGCACCGCGCGCGCAAAGGGCGTGCCGTGGCGCGTGGTGGTGCGCCGGCACGCGCTGCGCAACGCCCTGATCCCGGTGGTGACCGTGGTCGGGCTCTATGTCGGCATCCTGATCGGCAACTCGGTGCTGACCGAGATCGTGTTCAACCGCCCCGGCCTCGGCAAGGTGATCGTCGGCGCGCTGAACCAGCGCGACTACACCATGCTGCAGGGGCTGATGGTGATCTACTGTTTCCTGATCGTGGTGGTGAACCTGGTGACCGACCTCACCTACGGCTCGATCGACCCCAGGGTGAAGCATGGCTGAGGCCGCCGCCGTCACCGCCGGCCCATCGGTCTGGCAGGCCTTCCACGCCAACAAGACCAGCTGGGTCGGCGCGGTATTGCTGGTGCTGATCATCCTGATGGCGATCCTGGCGCCGTGGCTTGCGCCCTATGACCCGGCCGAACAGGACATCATCGCCCGCCTGCAGTCGCCCGATGCGCAGTATCTGCTCGGCACCGATGCCTTTGGCCGCGATGTGCTGTCGCGCATCATCTGGGGATCGCAGATCAGCCTGATCGTCTCCTTCGCCTCGATCCTGGTGGCGATGGCGGTGGGCGGCGCGATCGGGCTGGTTTCCGGCTATGTCGGCGGCCGCGCCGACCTGCTGATCATGCAGGCGATGGACGTGCTGCTGTCGTTTCCCAGCCTGATCATGGGCATCATCGTGGTGGCGATGCTCGGCCCCTCGCTCGAGAACCTGGTGTTCGCGATCGCGCTGACCGCGATCGCACCGTTCGCCCGCATCGCGCGCGCGCCGACCCTGGCGCTGAAGGAGCGCGCCTTTGTCGAGGCGGGTCGCGCGCTCGGGTTCTCGCATGCCCGGATCATCTTCGTGCACATCCTGCCGAACATCGTCTCGGAGGTGCTGGTGATGGGCACGCTGTGGATGGCGACCGCGGTGCGGGTCGAGGCCTCGCTCTCGTTCATCGGCCTTGGCGTGAAGCCGCCGACGCCGACCTGGGGCGGCATGATCCGCGACGGCTTCGAGAACATCCTCGATGCGCCCTGGCTGTCGGTCTATCCGGGCATTGCCATCCTGCTGCTGGTGTTCGCGCTGAACATGCTGGGCGACGGCCTGCGCGACGCCACCGACCCGAAGCTGCGCGGCGAATGAGCGCGCCGGTGCTGCACGTGGCGGGGCTGATCCGCCACTTCACGCAGAAGAAGGGGTTCCCGAACCCGGTGACGATCACCGTTCGCGCGGTCGATGGCGTCTCGTTCGACGTCGCCGAGGGCGAGGCGTTCGGCCTGGTCGGGGAAAGCGGCTGCGGCAAGTCGACGGTCGCCCGCGCGGCACTTCGCCTGATCGAGCCCGACCAGGGCACGGTGCGGTTCCGCGACACCGATGTGCGGGCGGCGCGCGGGCCTGGGCTGAAGGCGCTCAGGCGCAAGCTGCAGATGGTCTTCCAGGACCCCTATTCGTCGCTGAACCCGCGCCGGCGGATCGCGGCGACGCTGACCGAGCCGATGGCCGTGCACGGCATCATGCGCGGCCGGGCGGCGCGCGAGCGTGCCGGCCAGCTGCTGGAGGAGGTCGGGCTGCCGCCGGCGGCCCTCGACCGCTTCCCGCACGAATTCTCGGGCGGCCAGCGCCAGCGCCTCGGCATCGCGCGTGCGCTCTCGGTCGAGCCCGAGCTGCTGGTGGCCGACGAGCCGGTCAGCGCGCTCGATGTCTCGGTGCAGGCGCAGGTGCTGGTGCTGCTGCGCGACCTGCAGCAGCGCCGTGGCCTCAGTTTCCTGTTCGTCAGCCACGACCTCGCGGTGGTGCGCTGGTTCTGCAGCCGGCTCGCGGTGATGTATCTCGGCCGCATCGTCGAGCAGGGGCCGGTGGTCGAGGTGTTCCGCGAACCGCTGCACCCCTATACGCGGGTGCTGCGCGATGCCTCGCCCTCTCCCGACCCCGGCCTGCGCGCGCAGCTGCCGCGGATCGAGGGCGAGATCCCCTCGGCCGCCAACCCGCCGCCCGGCTGCCATTTCCACGCCCGCTGCCCGCACGTGATGCCGATCTGCCGCACCCAGTATCCGAGCTTCCGCGACATGGGCGGCGGGCGGCAGGTGGCCTGCCACCTCTACGACAACTGAACAGAGGCACCGGTTTCAGCCGGCCATCAGGCTCAATTGGTCTTTGTCGGCGTCATCAGCCCGACGCCGGCGCCGGCCGCGTCCATGACGATGGCGACGCGGCCGACGCCGGGAATATCCCAGGGCTCGCGCAGCACCTTGCCGCCGAGCCCCGCCACCTGCTGTGCGCGCACGTCCACGTCGTCGACCGCGATATAGGTGAACCAGTGGCTCGGCGTGCCGGCGGGCAGGCCGCCGGCCTTCATGTCGAAGATGCCGGCCACCATCTCCTCGCCCTGCCTTGCCACCAGATAGGTGCCGCCGGGCATCGGCATCTCGTCGAATTCCCAGCCCAGCAGCGCACCGTAGAAGGCGCGCGCCTTGGCCGGCTCGAAAGTGTTCAGTTCGGTCCACCAGATCGTGCCGTGGCTGTCCATCGCGGTCTCCTGGCTGCGCGGGGCGGCACGCTGGCAGCGAAGGCGGCGCCGCGCAAGCCGGCCCCGCTGCCAGCGGCGGCTTTCCTTCTTTCATTGGCCGGCTGGCCGCACTAACTGTTGGGCGCGATGCCGACGCATGCCGAAAAACGCCTGGTTCCCTATACCGCGGCCCAGCTGTTCGACCTGGTGGCCGATGTCGGCCGCTATCCGGAGTTCCTTCCCTGGTGCGTGGGAGCCACGGTCCGGGAACGGAGCGAACAGCACCTGGTCGCCGACCTCACGATCGGCTTCAAACTGTTCCGCGAGAGCTTCACCAGCCGGGTCGCGCTCGACCGGCCCAGCACCGTGCGCGTGACCTACGAGAACGGGCCGTTCCGCTATCTTAACAACCACTGGACCTTCATCCCGCACGAGCGCGGCTGCGTCGTCGATTTCTACGTCGATTTCGAGTTCCGCTCGCGCCTGCTGCAGGCCGCGATCGGCGTCGTCTTCAACGAGGCGACGCGGCTGATGGTCAATTCCTTCCTGCGCCGGGCGCGCAGCGTCTATGGCCCGCCCGGCACGGCGCGGCCGGTCGGCGCGCCGCCCGAGACGCTTCAGCCCGGCTGATCGGTCGCATCAGGCTTTTCCGCTGGTCGGCAGGGCCGGCGATGCGCGAGGATCGCGCATGACCTGGATCATCCATGGCGACCGCGGGTCGGGCAGCCTGATCGTCGAGGCGATGCTGGCCGAGGCCGGCGCCCC
>JADYYZ010000520.1 GCA_020853405.1 Acetobacteraceae bacterium | reverse complement strand
TTGGACTCCATGGCGGTTCTCAGCGGAACGAGTCGCCCGCGCAGGCTGCTTCCGCCCGGTTTTCGCGAAGCCGTGCATCGTCGCCTGGGCGAGATCGGCGGCCTTGCCCTGTCGCTGACGGGGCTTGCGATGCTGCTGGCGCTGGCCGGCTACCACCCGGGCGATCCGTCGCTGAACACGGCCTCGGCCGGGGTGACCCGCAACATCGCCGGCCCGGCCGGCGCGGCGTTCGCCGACCTGATGCTGCAGGGGTTCGGAATCGCCGCGGTGCTGCCGGCGGCGGCGATGCTGGCCTGGGCGTTCAAGCTCGTCTCGCACCGGTCGATCGCACCGGTGCCGCTCAGGGTTGCTGCCCTCCTCGGCGCGCTTCCGGTGGTCGCGGGCGCGCTCGCGCCGCTGCCGGCGCCGCCGATCGCGCATCTCGATGCCGGGCTTGGCGGCGCCGGCGGGCTGCTGGTGTGGCACCAGATCAGCAACCTGATCGCGGCGCTGGGCGCCGGCGAGTCGCTCGGCGCGAGCGTCGCATTCGGCCTGCTTACCGCGGCCGGCCTCGGGCTTTGCCACCTTGCGTTCGCGCTGACCGGCCGGTCGTGGCGGCGGGCCAGCCGGGCCGCTGCCGCCGGTGCCGCTGCCTCTGGCCAGGCGCTGGCTGCCGGCGCCCGCGCTGCCGACAATGCGCGCTCCTATGTCGGCGTGCTGCTGGGCAGGATGCGCCAGGGCGAAGCGCCCGCACCCTCGGCCGGGCCGTATGCCGGGCCGGCGCCGGCGGCCGCGCCTGACCAGGCAGCGTCGTCCCCGGCCGAGGCGGCCGCCGGCGCCGCCCCCGCATCGCGCGCGCCCACGGTCGCGCGCAGCAAGCCGCGACCGCCCGCCGCCCACCAGGACGAGCTCGGGCTCGCCGGCTGGCACTTCCCGCCGATCGGCCTGCTGGCGCCACCGCCCGCCCGCCAGAGCATGGGCCCCCCGCAGGAGGCGCTGGAGAACAACGCCCGCCTGCTGGAATCGGTGCTCGAGGATTTCGGCGTGCGCGGCCAGATCGCCCAGATCCGGCCCGGCCCGGTGGTCACGCTGTACGAGCTCGAACCCGCGCCGGGCACCAAGACCGCGCGCGTGATCGGGCTCGCCGACGACCTCGCGCGCAGCATGTCGGCGATCTCGGTGCGTGTCGCGACCGTGCCCGGGCGCAACGTGATCGGCATCGAGCTTCCAAATGCCAGGCGCGAAACCGTCTTCCTTTCCGAACTGCTGACCGATGCCGCCTTCGCCCGCGCCCCGGGCCGGCTGAACCTCGCGCTCGGCAAGGACATCTCCGGCGCCCCCTCGGTCGTCGATCTTGCCCGCATGCCGCACCTCCTGATCGCCGGCACCACCGGCAGCGGCAAGTCGGTGGCGATCAACACCATGATCCTGTCGCTGCTCTATCGGCTCACCCCCGATGAGTGCCGCCTGATCATGATCGACCCGAAGATGCTGGAACTGTCGGTCTATGACGGCATCCCGCACCTGCTGTGCCCGGTGGTCACCGAACCGGGCAAGGCGATCGTGGCGCTGAAATGGGCGGTCAAGGAGATGGAGCGCCGCTACCGCGCGATGAGCCAGCTCGGGGTGCGCAACATCTCCGGCTACAATGCCCGCGTCGGCGAAGCCCGCGAGAAGGGCGAGCGGCTGACGCGGCGGGTGCAGACCGGCTTCGATGCCGAAACCGGCAAGCCGATGTTCGAGGACCAGCCCCTGCCGCTCGATGCGCTGCCCTTCATCGTCGTGGTGGTCGACGAGATGGCGGACCTGATGCTGGTCGCCGGCAAGGACATCGAGGCGGCGGTGCAGCGCCTGGCGCAGATGGCGCGCGCCGCCGGCATCCACCTGCTGATGGCGACGCAACGGCCGTCGGTCGATGTGATCACCGGCACGATCAAGGCGAACTTCCCGACCCGCATCAGTTTCCAGGTCACCAGCAAGATCGACAGCCGCACCATCCTCGGCGAGCAGGGGGCCGAGCAGCTGCTGGGCCAGGGCGACATGCTGTACATGGCGGGCGGCGGCCGCATCGCCCGCGTGCACGGGCCGTTCGTCTCCGACCAGGAGGTCGAGAAGGTGGTGGCGCATCTGCGGGCGCAGGGCGAACCCGAATATATCGACGATGTCACCGAGGACGACGACACCATCCCGCCCGAATATGCCGAGATGGCCAACGGCATCCTGGGCGGCAACACCGATGGCGAGAAGCACCTTTACGACCAGGCGGTGGCGCTGGTGCTGCGCGAGGGCAAGGCCAGCACCTCGTTCATCCAGCGCCACCTGCAGCTCGGCTACAACCGCGCCGCCCGCCTGATCGAGCAGATGGAGAAGGAAGGCGTGGTCAGCGCCGCCAACCATGTCGGCAAGCGCGAGGTGCTGGGCAGGCGCGGCGAGTAGGCAGGCGCCACCGCCGGCGCCGCATGCTGCCCATGGCGCCCGGGCGGCCGATCCCGTAACGATGGCGGCGGCCGGTTCCGGGCCGGCCGGGCAGGGAGGACCAGCATGCGCAGGATCGACGTGATCTCGGACGTGATCTGCCCCTGGTGCTGGATCGGCAGGGCGCACATGGAGCGCGCGCTTGAGGAACTCGCCGCCGAGGGGCTCCGCTTCTCGGTCCGCTGGCGCCCGTTCCAGCTGAACCCTGACATGCCGGCCGCCGGCGTCGAGCGGACCGCCTATCGCGTGGCGAAGTTCGGCTCGCTCGAGCGCTCGCGGGAGCTCGATGCCGGGGTCGCCGAGGCGGGCCGCGCCGCCGGCCTCGAGTTCCGCTTCGAGCGCATGCTGCGCACCCCGAACACGCTGGCGGCACACCGCGTGATCCGCATGGCCGGGGCGGCGGATGATGCCCGGCCCGGCCTGCAGGACGCGGTGGCGGCAGCGCTGTTCCGGGGCTATTTCCACGACGGCGCGGATCTCGGCGTCGCGTCGGTGCTCGACGCGCTCGCCGCCGATGCTGGCCTCGCCGGCGCCGGCGCGATGCTTGCGGGCGATGCGCATCGGAGCGAGGTCGAGGCCGAGGCAGCGGCGGCGCGCGAGGGCGGCATCTCGGGCGTGCCGTCGTTCCTGATGGACCGGCACCTTCTGTTCAGCGGCGCGATGCCGGCGGCGAGGATGGCGCAAGCGTTCCGCGAGGCCGACGCGATCCTCGCCGCGCGTGCGCCAGCATGACCCGAAGCGCCGGCCCGCGGGCAGCGCTTGGTGCACTCGTGCTGCTGTTCGGCGCGGCCTTGCCAGGCGCGCCGGCCGCTTCCCAGCCGGTGCCGATCGAGGCCAGCGGCGACTATGCGCACACCGCCTCGGGCATGATCCTGCCGCCTTCGGTGGCAGGTTTCCGCCGGGTCGGCGTCTATCGCTACGACGCCGCGGCGCGTGATGTCAGCGCCAACTACCATCTCGACCTGGCCTCGGGGCGGGTGCTGGCCAGCGCCTATGTCTACCCGATGCCGCCCGCCGGCGGGGCCACGCGCGAGGATGCGTGCCGGCAGGAGTTCGCGCTGCGCCAGGGCGAGCTTACCGGGGTACGCCGCGGCGCCCGCCTGCTTGCCGAGGGCGCGGCGGCGCCGCCCAAGGGTTTCGCGGGCATCCCCGGATACCGGGCTGCCTATGGCATCGAGGGCAGCATCGGCGGCCAGCCGCGCCTGCTGCGCACGGAGCTCCATGTGTTCTGCTTCGTGGCGGAGCGCTGGATCATCAAGTACCGGTTCACCGGCCCCGAGGCGCCCGATACCGCGCGCGCGATCGAGACCTTCGCCACGTCCCTGCCCTGGACGCTGCGATCGGGCCGTTGAGCGGGGCGTTGAGCGGGGCGTTGAGTGGGGCGTTGCAAGAACCCCCTCCGGCCGGGGCGGCCGAAGGGGGCGGAGTGCGTGGTCGGGGGCGTTCCTGCGAGGCTCGGGCCTGCGACGTGCGGGCGGGGCGCAGGCGGGGCGCAGGCGGGGTGCAGGCGGGGGCCGCGCCGCCCGGTTAGGGCGGCGAACCGGCCCGGCACGGGGTCACGTCCGGGCCGGCCCTCCCCAAGCCCCCGCCCTCAGCCGCGGCGGGGTTGGGCCTTGGGAGCCTCTTGTCGCGGCTGATCCGGGGCGGCGGCGAGCGTCACCGCGATCTCCTTGCTGCCGTCGCGACGCAGCACGGTCAGCGTCATCCGGCTGCCCTGCGAGGCGATGCTGGCGGCGCGCACCAGATCGCGCGGCGCATCCACGGCGTGGCCGTCGACCGCGGTGATCAGGTCACCAACGCGCAGGCCTGCCTTGGCGGCGGGGCTGTCGGGCACCACCTGCTGCACCACGGCGCCGTTGCTGTTGTCGCGGCCGAGAACGCCGGCCAGCACCGGATCGACCGGCGCCAGCGAGACGCCGATGAAGCCGCGGCTGACCTTGCCGTGCTCGCGCAGCTCGGCGACGATCTTCTGCGCCACCGGCGAGGGGATCGCGAAGCCGATGCCGATGCTGCCGCCCGACGGCGACAGGATGGCAGTGTTCACGCCGATCACCTCGCCGTTGATGTTGAACAGCGGGCCGCCCGAATTGCCCGGGTTGATCGGGGCATCGTGCTGGATGAAATCATCCGCCGGCCCGGCGCCGATGTCGCGGCCGCGCGCCGAGATGATGCCCGAGGTCACGGTGCCGCCCAGGCCGAACGGGTTGCCCATCGCCATCACCGGCTCGCCGGGACGGATGTCGGGGTTCTCGGCGAAGCGCACGAACGGCAGCCTGCCCGGCGCGTCGATCTTCAGCACCGCAAGGTCGGTGCGCGGGTCACCGCCCAGCACGCGGGCGTCGAACACGCGCCCGTCGGAGAGTTTCACCTTCACCTGGTCGGCCCGGCCGACGACGTGGAAATTCGTGACGATGATGCCGTCGGGGTCGATGATGAAGCCGGAGCCCTGGCCGACCACGCGCTGGCCCGCCCGCGGCCCTTCCTGCTGGCCGCGCATCTCTGGCATGTTCTCGAAGAAGCGGCGCATGAAGGGCGGCAGCTGGTCGGGGTCGAACGCCTGCTCGCGCACGGCCTGGCTGACCGCGACGGAAACCACCGCCGGGCCGACCTTCTCGGCCATGTCGGCATAGTTGAACACCATCGCCACCGCGTGCGTCTGCGCGGGTGCCGGGGCCGCGGCCGTCTGCGCGAACACGGCCGAGCCCGGGCCTGCCAGCACGACC
This sequence comes from Acetobacteraceae bacterium, assembly GCA_020853405.1. Lineage (GTDB taxonomy): Bacteria > Pseudomonadota > Alphaproteobacteria > Acetobacterales > Acetobacteraceae > JADYYZ01. The sequence continues at coordinate 5,959 of JADYYZ010000520.1, read as the reverse complement.
GCGCCAAGCCCCAGAACGGCAGCGCCGGCAAGCAGCGCGCGGCGCTTGTTGGCAAGGACAGACATTCAAACCTCCTGTCGGGATATGATCAGCACCGTGATCTCGCCACAGCACCGCTCTGCGCGGGCTTCCCGTGGCATTACCGATCGGTAAGCGCGCCCGCCCTTCCAGGAACGGCAGGAAACCGTCACAACAGGCGGCATGAAACTGCTGCTCGTCGAGGACGATTCCGAGACCCGCGCCTATATCGCGCGCGGCCTGTCCGAGGCAGGGCACGTGGTCGACCAGGCGGCCAGCGGCCGCGACGGCCTGTTCCTCGCCGCCGGCGAGGCGTACGACGTGATCATCCTCGACCGCATGCTGCCTGCCCCCGATGGGCTTGCGATCCTGCGCACCATCCGCGCCTCGGGCGTGAAGACGCCGGTGCTGATCCTGACCACGCGCAGCCTGGTCGCCGACCGTGTCGAGGGGTTCGAGGCAGGGGCCGACGACTACCTGATCAAGCCGTTCGCGTTTGCCGAGCTGCTGGCGCGCGTCAACGCGCTGGCTCGCCGCCCGGCGCTTTCCAGCGAGGCGACCGTGCTGGAGGTCGCCGACCTGCGGCTTGACCTCCTGAAGCGCGGCGTCAGCCGCGCCGGCAAGGCGATCGCGCTGCAGCCGCGCGAGTTCCGGCTGCTGGAGTTCCTGATGCGCCGCGCCGGCCAGGTGGTGACGCGCACCATGCTGCTGGAAGGTGTCTGGGATTTCCATTTCGACCCCCAGACCTCGGTGGTCGAAACCCACATCAGCCGGCTGCGCGCCAAGATCGACCGCGACCAGCTGCCGCTGATCCACACCGTGCGCGGTGCCGGCTATGTGCTGCGCGGCCCCGAAGCCGGCGCGCCAGGCGACTGATGCTGCGCAGCACCAGCCTGCGGCTCGCGGCGTCCTGCGCCGCCGCGGTGCTGGTCGCGACGCTCGCGACGCTCGCCGTGGTCTGGCTCGCCTCGGCCAGTTTCGAGCGACGCACCTTCCAGGACGCGATCACCGCCGATGTGACCGAGCTGGTGGCGCTGTACAACCGCGCCGGCGTGTTCGGGCTGGCGCGGGGGCTCGATGCGCGCGCGGCCAGCGACACCACCGGCCGCGCCTTCTGGTGGCTGGCCGATGCGCGCGACCAGCGGGTGGCGGGCAACCTGCGGAGCGCGCCGCGGCTTGACGGCTGGCAGACCATCGCGGTGCCGGAACGCGACGGCAGGCCGCCGCTGCGCGTGCTGGGCTACGGCCTCGAACTGCCTGGCGCGCTGTTCCTGTATTCGGCGCGCGACACGCTGGAGCTCGAGCGCCTGGAGCAGGGGATCACGCGCGCCCTGCTGGCCAGCGCCGGCGCCTCGGTGCTGTTCGCGCTCGGCGTCGGCTGGCTGGTGGCGAAGGGCATCGCGCGGCGGGTCGCGGCGATGAACGCGGCGCTGGCATCGGTCGCCGCCGGCGATGTCACGCGCCGCCTGCCCGGGGCGGATGTGCCCGACGAGTTCGGCCGGCTGGCGGCCAGCACCAACGCCACGCTGGCCCGGCTTGATGCGGCGATGCGCGGGCTGAAGCGTGTCTCGGGCGATCTGGCGCACGACCTGCGCACGCCGCTTTCCCGCTTGCGCAACCGGCTGGATGCGGCACTCGCCTCGGCGCGGAGCGAGGCCGACTGGCAGGCCGCGGTCGAGCGCGCGATCGCCGATACCGACGAGGTGCTGGAGATCTTCGCTGCCATCCTGCGCATCGCCGAGGTCGAAAGCGGCGCCCGCCAGGCGGGATTCGCCGAGCTCGATCTCTCCGCCGCCCTTGCCGACATCGCCGAGGCCTTCCAGGAGGAGGCCGACGAAACCGGCCATCGGCTCGACAGCGCGCTTGAGCCAGGTGTCGTCATCCGCGGCGACCGCGCGCTGCTGCAGCAGGCGGGCGCGAATCTGCTGGCGAACGCGGTGCGGCACACGCCGGGCGGCACGCAGGTGCGCCTGGCACTGCGGCGGGCCGGTGCCGCCATCGTCATCGAGGTCGCCGACGACGGGCCGGGGGTTTCCGAAGCCGACCGGGCGAGGCTCGCCACCCCCTTCCTGCGGCTGGAGGAAAGCCGCAACACCCAGGGCCATGGGCTGGGGCTCGCGCTGGTGCGCGCGGTCGCCGAGCTGCACGGCGGCCGGTTGGAATTTTCCGATGCGGCGCCCGGGCTGGTCGCGCGGATTTCGCTTCCCGGCTGAACCCTGCCAGCATGCGCCCGGCACGGAGAATCGCATGGACCGCAAGGATCGCTTCCTCGAGGATTATGCCGAGGGCGAGATCGTCGAGTTCGGCAGCACGGCGGTGACGGCCGCCCAGATCGTCGCGTTTGCCGAGGCGTTCGACCCGCAGCCCTTCCACCTCAGCGACGAGGCGGGCGCGAAGACGCCCTATGGCGGTCTGATCGCCTCGGGCTGGCACACGGCGGGCATGACCATGCGCATGATGGTCGAGCACATCATCAGCCGGCACGGGCTGGGCAGCCCGGGCGTCGATGAGCTGCGCTGGCTGCGCCCGGTTCGCCCGGGCGACGTGCTGACCTGCCGGGCGAGCATCCTTTCCGTGCGGCGTTCGCGCTCGAAGCCTGATCGCGGCGTCGTGCGCCAGCAGATCGAGACGCTGAACCAGCACGGCGAGGTGGTGCTGAGCTGGATCGGCAACGCCATGGTGCGGGCGCGGCACCTTCCCGGCTGAACGCCGGGCGCCCCGAGGCCTGGTTCCAGCGCGGCATACGGCCGGGGATGGCCAAGGATCAGCGCTGGCGCTCGGCCTGCACCTTCGGCGCGGTATCGCGCCTGCGGTGCGCGGGCCATGCAACCGCCGATCGGCATCGCCCGCCGTGTCAAGGCGCCTGGCATCGCCGGCACGGCGAACCCTGCGCCGGGCCGCCTACGCTGCCGGCAGCGCGTCCGCCTCGCGCCTCGCAGCCGTGTCGCTTTCGACCCGCCCGTCGCGCAGCCGCACGATGCGATCGAGCCGGGGGAAAATCTTCTCGTCGTGCGTCACCACGATCACCGCCGCCCCGCGTTCGCGCGCGATCGCCACCAGCAGGTCCATCACCTTTCCCGCCCGCTCGGAATCGAGTGCCGCGGTCGGCTCGTCGGCCAGGATGATGCGGGGCGCGTTGGCCAGCGCCCGGCCGATCGCCACGCGCTGCGCCTCGCCGCCGGAAAGGGTCGCCGGCATCGCGCGCGCCCGGTGCGCCACGCCGAGCTCGCCCAGCAGCGCCTCGGCGCGGCCCCGCGCCGGCGCGACGCCCTCGCCGGCGAGCGTCATCGCCAGCGCCACGTTGTCACGCGCATCCAGGAACGGCAGCAGGTTGTGGAACTGGAAGATGAAGCCGATCTTCTCGCGCCGGAGCGCGCGCAGGTCGCGCCGGCGCCAGGTGCCCTCCCACACCGTCTCGCCGGCAAGCCGCAGCACCCCGCCATCGGGTTCCAGGATGCAGGCGATGACGTTCAGCAGCGTCGATTTGCCGCTGCCCGACGGGCCAAGCAGCCCGGTGACGGTGCCGCCCGCGACAACAAGATCGACCCCGTCCAGCGCCACGACGGCGGCACTGCCGCTGCCGAACACTTTCCTGACGGCGTTCAACTCGACCAGAGGATCGGCGGCACTCATCCCGACAGCGCCTGCGCCGCATCGATGCGAAGGGCGGCACGCACGCCGGCAAGGCTCGCCAGCAGACAGATGAGGGCAACCAGGGTGCCCATCGCCGCCACCTCCTCGACCCCCAGCGCGACGCGGCGCGGGAAGGCATCCTTCGCCGCGAACACCAGCCCGACCGCGCCGGCGAACGCGATCGCGCCCAGCGCCATCGCCTGGACGATGATCATGCCGACGATCGCGCGGTCGGGCGCGCCGATCAGTTTCAGGGTGGCGATGGCGCGCGTCTTGTCCATGGTCATGGTGTACAGGATCAGCGCGATGATCACGGCCGAGACCACCAGCAGCACCACCGTGAACAGGCCGATCTGCTGGCGCGCCCGCTGCACCACGCTGCGGGTCAGCAGCTCCTCCTGCTCGTCCTGGGTCAGCGCGGCCAGGTGCTTCCACTGCCGTACATCGGCGGCAACCCTGGCCGGGTCGGTGCCAGACCGAAGCCGCGCGATCACGGCGTTCACCGTGTTGGTCGCGGCTCCGGCCGCACCGGCAGCGTCGGCCCGCCGCTGCGCCGGAGGGGCGAGCCGGAACTGCAGATCCTGGCTGTCGCGCAACGATACGAACGCCACCGGGTCACCGCCGCTGGCGACCACCCGGTCGGTCAGCCCGACCACGCGAAAGCGCCGGTCGGCGATCACCACGCTGGCGCCGAGCGGCAGCCGCGCGGTCCGGTCCAGCACCATCTCGCCCCGGTTCGGCCCGAGCACGCGCCCTGCCGCCAGCATCGGCGGGCCGCCCGCGCGCGCGGTCTCGAAGCCCACCACCTGCATGCGGATGCGCCTGCCCTCGGCCTCGCCCTCGACGGTCTGGAAGGTCAGGCTGCCTGCCGCCTCGACGCCGGCCAGGCGGGCGACGGCGGCGCGCGCATCGCCTGGCATGCGGCTCGATTCCGCGAACGGGCCGAGGGTGCCCTGCTCGACCACCCACAGATCGGCCCCCTGCGAGCGCACCAGCGTCAGGGTTTCCGCGACCAGGCCGGCATAGATGCCGATCATCGACAGCGCGACCGCCATCAGCAGGGCAAGCCCCAGGCAGGTCGCCAGGAACCTGCCCAGACGATGACGGATGTCGGCCAGCGCAAGGTTCACGGCCGGCGCTCAGGGCTGGCGTTCAAGGCTGGCGCACATAAGCGGCGCGGCCGGGCGCGAAGCCGGCGCCGATTTCGGTCACCACCGCGAGATCGGGCGGCAGGCTCGCCGGCTCGATCGCCAGCCGCGCATCCAGGGTGCGCGCGACGAAGCGCACGCCCCGCTGGCGGAGCTGCCCGCCCTCGACCACCCAGACCAGCCCAGCCATGCCGTCATAGCCGCGCACCGCTGCCTCGGGCACCAGCCGCGCGCTCGCAAGCCGCCCGGTCTCGATCGTCACCTCGGCCTGCTCGCCCAGCACCAGCTGGCCGGGGCAGGCCTTGCAGCGCACCCAGACGCGGCGTTCCTCGTTGACGCGGTCCGCCTCCAGCCCGATGCGCACGACCTCGGCCGCGACCAGGCTCTGCGGCCGGCTGCGCAGCCGCACCGTCGCCGGCTGGCCGGGCGCGAGGTCGCCGGCGCGCGCCTCGTCGATATAGGCGAGTGCCCAGAAACTGCCGGGCGCCACCAGCGTGAAGACCGCCTGGCCGGGGGCGAGCGCGGTGCCCGGCTCGAAATTGCGCGCCACGACCAGGGCGTCGAATGGGGCGCCCAGCGTGTGCTTGGCGAGCTGCGTGCGCTCGGCCCGCAGCACGGCTTGCGCATCGGCCCGCGCGGCCGCGAGCACCGCGAGGTCGGCCCGCACCACGGCGAGGTCGGCGGCGGCGACCGTGGCATCGGTCTCCGCCTGCTCGACCTGTTCGGCCGAGACGGCGCCGCGCGGCGCCAGCTCGCGCCGGCGCTGGGCGGTACTGCGCCGCATCGCAAGCAGGGCCTCCGCCCGCTCTGCCTGGGCTTCGGCCCGCGTCACCGCCGCGGCGGCTGCCTCCGCGGCGGCCTCGGCCTTGGCCACCCGTGCCTCGGCCGCTGCCGTGTCGAGATGTGCCATCGGGCTGCCCGCCACCACCTGGTCGCCGTGGTCGGCCAGCACCCGGGTCAGCGTGCCGGCGACCTCGAAGCCGACGCGCGAGACGACCTGCGCCTCGACGGTGCCGAGGCCGAATACCCGCACCGGCACGTCGTGCTCGACCGCGGCCACGGCAACCGCGAGCGGGCGCAGGCGCAGCTGCCAATAGGCCGCGCCGGCGAGCGCCAGCAGCAGAAGAAGAACGGCGAGCCGGCGCAGCGATCGCATGGCG
>JADYYZ010000519.1 GCA_020853405.1 Acetobacteraceae bacterium | reverse complement strand
GCTGGTCACGATAGCGCCAGATCTGGTTCGGGCAGTCGTCGGAACGGGCCAGGATGGTCATGTCGGGGTGGCCGGCGCGCACCTCGTCGTTGTGCCAGACGAACATGTGCACGCCCTCGCCCAGCGCCCCGCAGACGGGGTCGTTCCTCGCGGCCGTGCTTACCGGCAGGGTCTTGTAGCCGATCTCGCACGAGGCGCGGCGGAACACCTGGTCACGGCCGCAGAGCGCGCTTGCAAGGATCTGGCTGCCGAAGCAGATGCCCAGCATCGGCAGGCCGCGCGCCGCCGCCTGTTCGATCAGCGCGTGCTCGCGGTGGATGAACGCGATGTCCTCGTAGGCGCCGTGCGGACTGCCGGAAAGGAAGATGCCGTCGAACCCGTCGAGGCTTGCGGGGAAGTCGCCATGGAAGGCCCAGTGCCGCGCAACCTCAAGACCCCAGGATTCGAACCGCTCGTCCAGTCGCGCCACCGACTGCTTTCGTGGTCCGTTGGCGAGATAAAGCAGGCGGGGAGGGGGCACGCGAACTGGTCTCCGGATCGGTTGGGCCGAGGCGCCGCTTCATCGGCATCGTCGCCGTCAACAACAGCTACACGGCTTCGCGCGGGGGCGCTAGGCTCGCCCCGATGCAACAGAAAACCGGACCCGACCTGCCCTTCACCCGCGCCGAGCACATGGAGCGCCAGGCCCGATTGCGCGGCGAACTGCGCGCCGCCGGCTTCGATGCGATGCTGGTGTTCGCGCAGGAAAGCATGTTCTGGCTGACCGGCTACGACACCGGCGGCTTCGTGTTCTTCCAGTGCCTGGTGATGACCGCCGATGACCGCCCGCCGGTGCTGCTGACCCGCCGCCCCGACCTCGTGCAGGCGCGTACCACCAGCACCATCGAGGATGTCCGCATCTGGTGGGACGCCGAGGAGGCGAACCCCGCGCGGGATCTGAAGGCGATCCTCGAGGAGCTGGGCCTGGGCGGCAAGCGGCTCGCGGTCGAGCTCAACACGCACGGGCTGACGGGGTGGAACCTGTGGCGGCTGCAGAAGACGCTCGATGGGTTCTGCACGCTGGACAACGATGCGCACCTGATCCGGCGGCTCCGGCTGATCAAGTCGCCGGCGGAACTGGCATATGTGCGCAAGGCGGCGGAGATTCTCGACCGGTCGCTCACGGCGGTGATCGCGGCGGCGAGGCCCGGTGTGCTCGATTCCACGGTCAAGGCGGCGTACCTGACCAGCATCCTGGGCGACGGCGCCGACATGCCGCCGAACCCGCCGCTGTTCAACTCCGGCCCCCGCGCCATCTATGGCCGCGGCGTGTCGCTGCCGCGGCGGCTGGAGAAGCAGGACCAGTTCGTGGTCGAATACCCGGTCGCCTACCGCCGCTACAACGTGAAGACCGAATGGACCATCCTGTTCGGCACGCCCGATCCGCGCCAGGTGAAGATGTACGACGCCTGCCGCGGCACGCTCGATCGCATGACGGAGATCGCGCGTCCCGGCACCACGCTCGGCGAGATTTTCGACGTGCATGCGGCCGGGCTCGATGCCGCCGGCTATCGGGCGCACCGCTACGGCGCCACCGGCTATTCGGTGGGTTGCACCTTCGCCCCCACCAGCATGGACGTGCCGCCGATGATCTATGCCGGCAACCCGACCCGCTGCGCGCCGGGCATGACGCTGTTCTACCACGTGATGCTGGGCGATTCCGACACCGGCTTCGGCATGGGCGTCGGCCACACGCTGCTGGTGACCGACGGCGCGCCCGAGGTGCTGACCGGGCTGCCCGACCGGCTGACGGTGGTGACGTAGCCGGGCCTGCCGGCACGTATCGGACAACTGAACGGAGGGGGCTTCGATGAGCGAACTCACGATCGACCGCCGCGCCATGCTGGCAGCGCTTGCCGCCACCGGGCTTGCACCCGCTTCCGGGCTTGCGCAAGGCACGCCGCGGCGCGGCGGCGTGCTGAAGGTCAGCCACACCAACCGCATCGCCACGCTGAACGTGCTGCAGCTCTCCGGCCCCGCCGAATACCTGGCGGTCGACCTGCTGTATTCGGGGCTGACGCGCATGGGCCCGAACCAGCAGCCGCTTCCCGACCTCGCGGAAAGCTGGACCGGCGACGGCGAGGCGAAGGTGTTCACGTTCAGGCTTCGCCCCGGCCTCACCTTCCACGACGGCACGCCCTGCACGGCCGAGGACGTGGTCGCGACCTTCCGCACCGTGCTGACCCCGGCCGCCGCCTCGCCGGCGCGGCCGGTGCTGAACATGATCTCCAACATCGAGGCGCCCGACCCGCGGACCGTGCGCTTCACGCTGGGTGTATCGTACGCCGACTTCCCGATCTCGGTCGCCCACGCCAATGCCCGCATCCTGTCGGCCAAGGCGCTGGCCGGCCCGCTCACCGAGATCGACACCAAGCCGAACGGCACCGGCCCGTTCAAGCTCGAATCCTACGACAGCGCGCGGCTGACGCGGCTGGTGCGGTTCGACAAGTACTACCAGCCTGACCGGCCCTATCTCGACGCGGTCGAGATGTACCTGTTCCCCGACCTCGCCGCGGAATCGACGAACTTCCTGTCCGGCACGATGGACGTGATGCTCGAGGTGCAGCAGGCGAACTTCAAGCGCATCGGTGCCGCGCGCGGGGTGAATGCGCTGCGGGTCGCATCGGGCCGGTTCATCAACGTGGTGATGCGCCAGGACCAGAAGCCGTTCGACGACATCCGCGTGCGCCGGGCGCTGGCGATGTCGGTCGATCGCGACCTGCTGGTCGATCTCGTGCTGGAAGGGCTCGGCCGCCCGTCCTACGACAACATCCTGTCGCCCGAGTACCGCTTCTACATCGAGACGCCGAAGGTGCCGTACGACACCGCCGCGGCGAAGAAGCTGCTCGCCGAAGCCGGCCATCCGCAGGGGCTTCGGATCAAGCTGGTCGCCTCCAACCGCCCGGCGATCCGCTCGCAGGTGGCGATCGCGATCAAGGAGATGGCGCGCCCGGCAGGCTTCGACATCGAGGTCGAGACGATGCCGCACGACACGTTCCTGGCGACGGTCTGGCGCAAGGGCAATTTCTACATGGGCTACTGGGGCATGCAGCCGACCGAGGACGCGGCCTTCACCCTGCTGCTGACCAGCGACGCCGCGTTCGAGGACAGCGCCTGGAAGAACAAGGAGTTCGACGACCTGGTGGCACGCGGCCGCAGCACGCTCGACGATGCCGAGCGGGCGCGCCTTTATGCCGAGGCGCAGCGCCTGATCGTGCGTGACGTGCCCAACCTCTTCCCCTTCTTCCAGGACGTGCTGACCGCAAGCCGCGACTGGGTGAAGGGCTGGCAGGTGCACCCGCTGTCGCGCACCTTCTTCACCGAGAACGTGTGGCTGGAACGGAGCTAGCGCACACGCCGG
>JADYYZ010000518.1 GCA_020853405.1 Acetobacteraceae bacterium | reverse complement strand
GGCACCGGCAAGATGCTTGCGCGATGCATGATGCATTGTCAGCAATCGGCACCGGCGGGCCCTCGCCGGTCCTGCTGGCGACCGGGGCCGACGCGGTCTATGCGGCATTGCGCGACGCGATCGTCAGCGGTGGCCTTCCGGCCGGCGCCCGCCTGACCGAAGTCGAGCTGTGCCGGCGGTTCGGCCTCAGCACAACCCCGGTGCGCGAGGCGCTGCAGCGGCTGGTCCATCGCGGGCTTGCGGTACGCGCGGTCGCGCGCGGCGTCAAGGTGCGCACGCTGTCCCCGCGCGACATCCAGGATATCTACGAGCTTCGTCTGCTGCTCGAACCCAGCGCGCTCCGCGCCAGCGTGCCGAACCTCACGCACGCAGGGATCGAGGCGCTCGGTGCCATGCTGTCGCGCGCCCGCGTCGAACTGGATCGACACGACATGGTGGCGCTGAGCGCCGTCAGCGACGAGTTCCACACCGGCATTCTCGCCGGCTCGCCGAACCGGCCGATGGTGCAGTGGATCGAGATGCTGAGCGACCAGCGGCGGCTGCTTGCCGTGCGCGAGTGGACCAGCTACGACCGCGCCGCCGCCGAGCATGCCGAACATCATGCCATTCTCGGCTGCATCGCCGCGCGCGACGCCGAGGGCGCCGCCACGCTGCTTAGCCGGCACATCAGCACGTCGGCCGGGGCACCGCCGACCTGGGCCGAAGGTGCCGGCCAATGACCCCACCAGCCCCGGACCCATCCATGCCAGCACCCGACCCGATCACCATCTCCGTCGTGCAGCATCGGCTGCGCGCCATCGTCGAGGAGATGGGCGAGGCGATGCTGCGCACCTCCTACTCGCAGATCCTCAACTCCAGCCGCGATTTCTCGACCGCGCTATCCGACCCGGAAGGCAGGCTGATCGCGCAGGCCGAGCACGTGCCGATCCATGTCGGCGCCCTGCCCTGGGCGGTGCGGTCGGTGCACGATGCGTTCCGCGGCCGCATCCGCCAGGGCGACGTCTATCTGTTGAACGACCCCTATCGCGGCGGCAACCACCTGCCCGACCTCACGGCCTTCGTGCCGGTGTTCGATGGTGACCGGCTGGCGTTCTGGGCGATCAACCGCTCGCACCAGAGCGATATCGGCGGCGCCACCCACGGCGGCTACAACCCCGGTGCCACGGAGATCTGGCACGAGGGCATCCGGGTGCCGCCGCTGCAGCTCTATGAGCGTGGACAGCTGCGCGAGGACGTGCACGACCTGCTGGCGCTGAACGTGCGCCACCCGCGCGACTTTCGCGGCGATCTCGCCGCGATGATCGGCTCGGCCCGGGTCGGCGAGCGGCGCATGCTGGCACTGATGGCCGAGTTCGGCGCCGGGACCACCCTCGCGGCGATCGAGGCGGTGCTCGATGGCGCCGAACGCCAGGTGCGCGCGGTGATCGGTGCCTGGCCGGACGGCACCTATTACGGCGAGGCGATGATCGACGACGACGGCCACCGGTTCCGCGACATCCACATCCGCGCCAAGGTGACGAAGACCGGCAGCGACCTCATCGTCGATCTTTCCGACAGCCACCAGGAGGTCGATGGCTTCATCAACTCGTCCTGGCCGAACACGTACTCGGCGGTGGTGGTGGCACTGTCGTTCCTGATCGACCCGGAGACGCCGAAGAACGAGGGCGCCTTCCGCCCGGTGAAGCTGATCACGCGCGAAGGCACCATCGTGCATCCGCGGCCCGGCAAGCCGGTGACGCTGTGCACGAACTGCTGCGGCCAGGAGATCATCGAAGCGGTGATCAAGGCGCTGGCCCCGGCCTGCCCCGACCGCGCCATGGCCGGCTGGGGGCGGCGCTTCCGCATCGCGATCCAGGGCATCGACCCGCGCCGCAACCGGCCCTTCATCTGGCACCTGTTCCATGCCCGCCCCGGCGGCGGCGCCTCGCCGGCCGGCGATGGCTGGCCGGGCGCCGGCGAATGGCAGGCGGCGGGCGGCATCAAGTTCGGCAGCCTGGAAGTGGCCGAGGTGCGCTTCCCGCTGCATTTCCGCCGCCACGAATTCCGACCCGACAGTTTCGGTGACGGGAAGTTCCGCGGCGGCCCCGGCGGCATCCTGGAACTCGCGGTCGAGGTGGCCGAGCCCGCCGTCGGCAACACCGCCGGCGACGGCGTGAAATACGGCGCCTGCGGCATGCTGGGCGGACAGGACGGCGCGCCGCACCGCTACGTGCTGCATTCCGACGGCCGCCCCGACCGCCCGCTGAAAACCAAGGAGGTCGGCATCGTGATCCGTCCCGGCGACGTGATCGAGGCGCATTCCGGCGGCGGCGGCGGCTTCGGCGATCCGGCCACGCGCAGCCCGGAGGCGCGCGCGCGCGACCGGCTGACCGGCTTCGCAACGCCGGCGAAAGCCTGAGCGATGTGGCGGATCGGCATCGATGTCGGCGGCACCTTCACCGACCTCGTCGCGGTGGATGGGCAAGGCAGCGTGGTGCACGCGAAATCGGCTTCCACCCCTGCCGACCAGTCGGTCGGCGTGATGGAGGGGCTTGCCCGGCTGGCCGAGGCCATCGGCATCGCGCGCGAGGTGCTGCTGGGCGATGCCGAGCGCATCGTGCACGGCACCACGGTTGCGACCAACGCGCTGCTGGAGCGCAAGGGGGCAAGGGTCGGGCTGCTGACGACCAGTGGCCATATCGACATCCTGGAGATGCGCGAGGGCCTGAAGGACGACCGCTACGACCTGCGCCAGCCGCCACCCGAACCGCTGGTGCCGCGCAACCTGCGGATCGGCGTTTCCGAACGCGTCCGCCCCGACGGGCGGATCGAGACGCCGCTCTCTACCGCGTCGGTGAACGAGGGGGTGGCCACGCTGAAGCAGGCCGGCGTCGATTCGGTCGCCGTCTGCTACCTGCACAGCTACCGCGATCCCACGCACGAGCACATGACCGGCGAGGCGGTGCGCGCGGCGATGCCGGATGCCTATGTCTCCCTGTCGTCGGAGGTGCTGCCGCAGATCAAGGAGTACGAGCGCATCTGCACGACGGTCGTGAACGCCTATGTCGGGCCGGCGCTGCAACGCTACCTGACGCGGCTGCGGGCGCGTCTCGACGAGGCCGGCTTCGCGGGCCCGCTGCTGATCATCCAGTCGCATGGCGGCGTGGCGGCGGTCGCCGACGCGGTCCGCCACGCCGCCGGCGCGGTGCTGTCGGGCCCCGCCGGCGGGGTCGCCGGCAGCCGGCACGCGGCGCGGCTGACCGGCCAGGCCAACCTGATCCCGTTCGACATGGGCGGCACCAGCACCGACATCTCGCTGATCGTCGATGGCGAGGCGGCGATCGCTGCGGACCGCAAACTGGCCGGCCAGCGGGTCGGCCTCGCCTCGCTCGACATCGTCAGCATCGGTGCGGGCGGCGGTTCGATCGCGCGCGTCGATGCCGGCGGCCTGCTGCATGTCGGGCCGGAAAGCGCCGGCGCCGAGCCAGGGCCCGCCTGCTATGGCCGTGGCGGCCGGTTGGCGACGGTGACGGATGCCAACCTGGTGCTGGGCTACCTCGATCCCGCCGG
>JADYYZ010000517.1 GCA_020853405.1 Acetobacteraceae bacterium | reverse complement strand
TGCTGATCAGCGCCACCGGCATCGCAATCTACCTGCTGCTCAGCCTGCTGCAGCACCTGGTGCTGCGCGGCTGGCACGAGAGCGCTTCCCCGCGCGAGCACTGAACGCGGCGGCGGGCGCGCACGCCCGGCGGGCGGCGGCCGGTCGTAACACAATCGGAATAGCTTCCTGTTGACTCGCCGTATTGCGCGGGCGCCCCATCATCGCCGTTGCGGGGCGGGGCATGCTGTGACCGGGGGGCTGGTCACGAGCTGTGCCGGATACCGGGGACTGCGGGCGGACCATCGTCTGGATGCCGCCTGCCATCACCTTCGAGCCACCCACCTTCGCCGCTGCCTGCCCGCCCGCGACCTCGACGTTCAACACGACGGAGTCACACACCACGCAGGGGAGGCGTGAGCCATGTTCCATGCCGCACCAGGGTACCTTGCCGCCGCGATCGCGGGGGCCGCTTCGTTGGTCGCCGTGACCGTCCCGCTGCCTGCGCCTGCCGGCCCGTTCCTGACCGACACGACGCGCGTGTCGCAAGGCACGGCAACCGATGTCGCGATCAAGGGCGTGCCGGGCGAGTCGTTCAGCATCGCCTACACCGACAATGCCGGCGTGGCACGCACCAAGACGGTCACGCTCACCAACCTGCTGTCACAGCACACGACCGTGCCGGCCAAGGCAGGCACCGCGATCAGCATCACCAACCTGTCGCAACCGGCCGAGCCGGCCCAGAACTACATCGCCCAGCGCCTCGCCCCCGGCAGTGAAACGGCGGTGACCGCGCTGGCGATGAACGCCGGTTCCACGCTGAACGCCTTCGGACAGACCTTCGCGCTGGGCGGCAGCTTCACCACCGTCGCGACCGGCGCCGACTATGACACCCTCTCGCCCGGCTACGGCACGCTTTCCGGCACCATCCCGAGCTCGTTCTTCGATGTGTTCGCGGAGATCAACGTCGACCAAATCGGCTTCCAGCTCGACGGCGTCGGGCCATCCTTCCAGCTCAACGTCGCATCGACCTGGGATGCCGACCTGCCGGACAGCGGGCTTTCCGTGCCGTTCACCCAGGGCCTTTCGGGCACGTTGAGCTACCAGGGCAACACGATGCCGTTCACCGGCCAGATCAACGGCCTGGTCACCTTCTTCTCCGACAACTTCGAGACGATCGCAGGCTCGATCGTGCTGGACCAGATCGGCAGCGGCCAGTTCTCGGCCTCCGGGCACACCGTGATCGCGGAACCCGCCGCGCTGGCGTTGTTCGGCTCGGCCCTGCTGCTGCTGGCGGCGGGCCGCCGGCAGCACGGCGGATGACGATGCCGGGCACCTGAAACGGCCTGGCTGTCGCGCGGCGCCTGGCGCGATCCGGGCGGGCACGGGCGCAAGGCGCCCCTGCCCCTCCGGTTCGGACCCGCCCGGTTCAGATCCGGATCAGCACGATGCCGGCGACCATCACCGCGATCGCGGCAAGCCGGGCGGGGGCCAGCCGCTCCTTCAGCACCAGGATCGCGATCAGCACGGCAAACAGGATCGAACTTTCGCGGAGCGCGGCCGCCAGCGCCACCGGTGCCCGCGCCAGCGCCCAGACGAACAGCAGGTAGGAAATCAGCGCCAGCGTGCCGACGATGGCGCCAACCGATGCGTGCCGGCGCAGGTTCGCCGCAACGTCCTGCCCGCGTGCCCAGTCATAGGCCAGCATCACGATGCCGTTCACCGCCGAGGCAGATGCAGCATAGGCCACCGGCGCGTGGCCCAGCCGGGCAGCATGGGCATCGATCAGCACATAGGTGGCGGTGGACAGCGCGGTCGGCACCGCATACGCGAACGCCACCAGGTCGAGCCGGGCATTTCTGCGGATCGAGACCCAGCCGAGTGCCGCGATGCCCGCCGAGACGCACCCGACGCCGGCCAGCCGATGCGCCACCAGCAGCTCGCCGAACAGCAGCGGCGTCACCAGCGCCAGCACCAGCGGCACCAGCCCGCGCGTCAGCGGATAGACCACCGCGAAGTCGGCCGCCGCGTAGGCACGCGCCAGCATCGCCGTGGTCGTGATGTTCACGATCGCCGCCGCCGCAAGCCAGGGCAGCACGGAAACGGGAGGCAGGCCGACCACCCCCAGCACCAGGACCGCCGGCACCGCCGAGCCGACGATGCCGGCCACCAGCGCGCCGCGGGTATCGCGCTGCTGCTTGATCAGCGCATTCCAGCTGGCGTGCAGCAGGGCGCTCAGCAGCACCGCCAGGAACGCGCCGATCGGCATCACCGGGAGCTCAGGCGCCGGCCGCCATGCTCACCAGACGTTGCGCTCCTGCACCCGCCGTCCGTCCAGCAGGCGGGCCGGCGACAGGTCGGCAAGGTCGACGCTCGGCGGGCGGCCGGCGAGGTGTTCGGCGATCACCCGCCCCGCTGCCGGGGCCTGCTGCATGCCGTGGCCGGAAAACCCCGTGGCCAGCAGGATGTGCGGCGCCGCCGGCCAGGGGCCGATCAGCGCATTATGGTCGAACAGGTTCAGGTCATAGTGGCAGGCCCAGGCGCGGCCCGTGCGGATCGCCTCGAACGCCGGCACCCGGGCGGCCAGCACCGGCCAGACCCGTTCCTCGAACCAGCTCCAGTCGGGCTCCCAGGCAGGCCCGTCCTCGTCGCCGACATCGGGGTCCTCGTGCTCGGCAGGGGCCAGCCCGCACAGATAGCCGTCGCCCTCGGGGCGGGCATAGACGCCGGTGGGGTCGATCAGCAGCGGCATGCGGGCAATCGCCTCGGCGCAGCGGAAGGTGAAGACCATGCGCTTGCGCGTGTGCACCGGCAGCACGATGCCGGCGCTGGCGGCGAGGCTGGTGCTGCCGGTGCCGGCGGCGATCACGATTCTTCCGGCCCGGATCGCGCCGCCGTCCGCCAGCCGCACCACCTGCCCGTCGATGCCGGCTGCCTTGGCCTCGCGCCAGGTGACGCCGGCGGCACGCGCCTCGCGCCGCATCGCCTGCATCAGGCCGTAGCCGTCGAACCAGCCCTCGCCGCTGCGGCCCCAGCTGCCGGCCGCGAGCCCCTCGGTGTTCAGCCAGGGGAAACGGGCCGCGAGCTCGGCGGGCTCGTGCCAGACGATGTCGGCGCCCTCGGCGTGCTGGATGGCCAGGTTCGCGGCCAGCGCGGACCGGCCCGCTGCACTCGCCAGGAACAGGTAGCCGTGCTCGTGGAAGCCGAAATCGGCGCCGAAGCGCTCGCGCGCGGCGCGGATGAAGGCAAGCCCGCAAAGGCTTGCGCGGATGTTGACCGCGCAGCTGAACTGCTGGCGGATCGAGGTGACCGACAAAGCCGTCGCAGACCGCGCATAGGAGAAATCCTTCTCCAGCACCACCACCCGCGCCTTCTCGCCCAGCGCGCAGGCAAGGTGCCAGGCGGTCGAGGCACCGACCACCGCGCCGCCAATGATCACGACATCCGCTTGCTCCATGGCCACAGGCTAGCGCAGCCTGCGCGGCATGCGAATCCTCGATGCCGCCTCGGTCGCCGCCGCCACCCCCTGGCCCCTGCTGGCCGAGGCTCTGCGGCGGCATCTGGCCGACCCGATCACCTCGCCGCCGCGCGGCGTGGTCGACCCGACCGGCCAGGGCGATGCGCTGCTCTTGATGCCGGCCTGGCGGGCAGGGGGCGTGATGGCGGTGAAGCTGGTGACCGTCTATCCGCGCGAATCGCCGGCGCTGGATGGCATCGTGGTCGCGTTCGACCAGGCGAGCGGCAGGGTGCGCGCCGCCCTCGACGGCATGAGCATCACCAACCGCCGCACCGCCGCCGCGGCGGCACTCGGCTCCTCGCTGCTGGCACGGCGCGGCGCACGGCGGCTGCTGGTGATCGGCACCGGCGCGCTTTCGGCGCCGCTCGCCGATGCCCACCGCGTGATCTGCGGCACCGACCGGATCGAGGTGTGGGGCCGCCGGCAGGACCGCGCCGCGGCGGTGGCCGCTGCGGTCGGCGGCAGTGTCGCCAAGGACCTGCGGGCGGCGATCGGGGCCGCCGACATCGTGGCCGCGGCGACCACCGCGACCACGCCGATGATCACCGCCGATGCCGTCGCGCCGGG
>JADYYZ010000516.1 GCA_020853405.1 Acetobacteraceae bacterium | reverse complement strand
TCCTGTTCGCTGTCGCACTCGCGGTCGGGCTCACGCCCGAACTGCTGCCGATGGTGATGACCGTGACGCTGGCGCGCGGGGCGATCCGGATGGCGAAGAAGCAGGTGGTGGTGAAGCGCCTGGCAGCGATCCACGACCTGGGCGCGATGGATGTGCTGTGCACCGACAAGACCGGCACCCTGACCGAGGCGCGCGTCGCGCTGGTTGCGCACCCGGACCTTTCGGGCTCGCCCTCGGCGGCGGTGCTGGCGCTGGCGCGGCTGAATGCGCGCCTGACCTCGGGCACCCGGAGCGCGCTCGATGCTGCCTTGCTGTCGGGCGCGCCAGACGAGCCACCGGCCGCGCGGGCGCTCGCCTCGCTGCCGTTCGACTTCGACCGGAGGATGGTCTCGGTGCTGGTGGAACTGCCCGACGGCACGCGCCAGCTGGTGGTAAAGGGTGCGGCCGAGGCGGTGCTGGCCCGTTGCACCGCGCGTGCCGGCACCGATGGGGCCTCGGCGCTGGCGGATGCCGAGCGGGCGCGCCTCGCCGCCTGGGAGGCGGCACAGGCCGCTGACGGGCTGCGCGTGCTGGCGGTGGCCTTCCGCGCCATGCCCAAGGATGCCGCGGCGGTCGCAGCCGAGGACGAGACCGGGCTCACGCTTTCCGGCCATGTGGTGTTCGCCGATCCGCCGAAGGCGTCGGCCGCGGCGGCGATCGCGCGGCTTCAGGATCTCGGGGTGCGAACCAAGATTCTTTCGGGCGACGCAGCGCCCGCCGTGCGCCATCTCGTCGCGGTGCTCGGCATCCCCGCACGCGGCCTGCTGACCGGCCAGGAAATCGCGGAACTCTCGGCCACGGCACTTGCCGACCAGGTAGGCGAGGTCGATCTCTATGCGCGGCTGTCGCCGGACCAGAAGCGCCGGGTAATCCGGGCGTTGCAGGCGCGCGGCCATGTCGTCGGCTTCATCGGCGACGGCATCAACGACGCGCCATCGATCCATGCCGCGGATGCCGGGCTGTCGGTCGATGGCGCGACCGACGTCGCCCGCGCGGCGGCCGACATGATCCTGCTCACGCCTGATCTTGGCGTGCTGGCCGATGGCGTCGCCGAGGGGCGGCGCACCTACGCCAACATCATGAAATACGTGCGCATGGGCACCTCATCGAACTTCGGCAACATGCTGTCGATGGCGGTGGCCTCGCTGGTGATCCCGTTCCTGCCGCTGACCGCGGTGCAGGTGCTGCTGAACAACTTCCTCTATGACCTTTCCGAGCTCGGCATCCCGTTCGACCGGGTCGCCGCCCCCGATGCCGCCGCCCCGCGGTCGTGGGACATGGCCGAGGTGCGCCGCTTCACGATGACGCTCGGGCCGATCTCCTCGGCCTTCGACATGGTGACCTTCGCGGTGCTGCTGCTCGGCTTCGGGGCGGGGGTCGAGACCTTCCGCACCGCCTGGTTCGTCGAATCGATGGTGACCCAGATCCTGGTGATCTTCCTGATCCGCACCACCGCGCCGTTCTGGCGCGACTGGCCGCACCCTGCGCTTGCCGCCACCTCGCTGGCGGCGCTCGCGGCCGCGCTCTATATCGCGCTCGGCCCGTTCGGTGAGGTGTTCGGGTTCGTGCCGCTGGGGCCGGGGCTGCTGGCGGCGCTGGGCGTGATCGTGGTTGCCTATCTGGTCGTCGTCGAACTTTCCAAGCCGTATGCGATGGGGCGCCCGGCCAGGCCGACCGCGACCTGACAGCCCGATCACGCAGAGTTGCGCGCGCGGTCGGCCGCGGGCACTTCCGCGCCGCGACGAACCGCCCCAGCCTTCGCCCCACACGTCACCACGGAGACTGCCCCCGATGCTGCGACGCCTGTTGCTTGCGCTGGTACTTCTGCCCAGCCTTGCCTACGCCGATGACGCGCAGCAAGAAGCCGAGGACAATGCAAGGTTGCGTGCTGGCGAGGCTCTGCTCGCGTTGACGCATGCGGCTGCAACCGGTGATCTCGCGGCGATACGAAGCCGGGGGGTGATTCGCATTCTGGTCGATTGGAACCGTACCAGCTTCTTCATCGAGAACGGCCAGCCGCGCGGCATTGCCTATGAGCTGATGAACGGGTTCGGCGAATGGCTGAATGCGCGCGAGGGTCGCGACGATCATCGCGCGCCCAAGCTGCGCATCCTGTTCGTGCCGACCACGTTCTCCGAGATCCTTCCGGCGCTGGCGGCCGGCCGCGGCGATATCGCGACCGCGAACCTCACCGTGACCGAGGCGCGGAGCAGGCTGGTCACGTTCACCCGCCCATATGTGGAGAACGTCAGCGAGATCATCGTCAGCCACAAGGGCGCGCCGGCGCTCGCCAGCCTCGAGGATCTTGCCGGCAAGACGCTTTACGTCCAGCGCGGCAGTTCCGAACAGGAATCGGCCGAGGCGCTGTCGAAGCGGCTGGTTGCCGCGGGCCGCCCCGCGATCGATATCCAGCTGTCGGCACCGCATCTCGAACTCGAGGACATCCTGGTGATGACCAACAGCGGTGCCATTACCTATGCTGCCGCCGACAGCCACGTCGCGGCGCTGTGGGCGCACGTGCTGCCCGACCTGCAGCTGCACAACGAGCTGGCGCTGGCGAGTGGGCGCAACATTGCCGCGGCGGTGCGCCATGACAGCCCCGAACTCAAGGCAGCACTCGATGCCTACATCGCCGAACAGGGCGCGCAGCGGCGGGCGGGCGCGATCGCGCTGTTCCAGCGCTACTACGGCTCGGCGCAGTTCGTGCGCAACGCCCGTGCCGCGCCGGTGCTGCAGAACGCGCGTGAACTGGCGCCGCACTTCCGCCAGCACGCCGACCAGGTCGGCGTCTCCTGGTTGCTGATGATGGCGCAGGGGTTCCAGGAAAGCGGCCTCAATCCCAACGCGCACAACCCATCCGGGGCGGTCGGCGTGATGCAGGTGCTGCCCGCGACCGGGCGCGAGCTCGGGTTCCCCGATGTGCGTCCGCCGGACCCCAACATTGCTGCCGGCATCCGCTATATCGACCGGATGCGCCGGACCTACTTCAATGACCCCAAGGTCAGCCCCGAGAACCAGATTTTCTTCACGCTCGCCGGCTACAACGCGGGGCCCAACCGGATCGCGCGGCTGCGCCAGCGCGCCCCGGAACAGGGGCTCGACCCCAATGTCTGGTTCGGCAATGTCGAGCGCATCGTGCTGCAGGCGGTGGGCCAGGAGACCGTGCGCTACGTGGGCAACATCTACCGCTACTACGTGATGTTCGCGAGCGCGCGGGAACTGCAGCACTAGCTGTCGCTGTCGCCGCCCGCGCTCGCCGCGCCGGGGTTCGGCCGCTCCGCCACCCAACGCATGAAGATCCGATAGCCGAGCGCGAAAAGCGTGGCGCCGACGAACATCCCGAGGATGCTTGCGCTCGCCATGCCGCCGAGCGCACCGAGCAGGATGATCGGCATCGGCGCTTCGACGCCACGGCCCAGAAGCAGCGGCTTCAGGACATTGTCCGCCATGCCCGCAAGCAGCAGCATC
>JADYYZ010000515.1 GCA_020853405.1 Acetobacteraceae bacterium | reverse complement strand
CGGTGCTGGACAGGCGGGCGGGCGAGGGCGCCGCCCCCGGTTTCCGCGGCTGGATGTTCGCGACCTCGCCGGCGCTGAACCCGCTGCAGCACCCGGTCTACGACGTGCGCGTGGTGGCGTGTAAGTAGTTCTCCTGCTCCCTGCGCGGCGGGCAGTGCGGGCATGCGCGCTCAGGCAGTGTGGCGCGCTGCCTGCCGCCATTCGCTTGGTGACCTGCCCTCCATGCGGCGGAAGGCCCGCACGAAGCCGGATGGAGTCGCGTAGCCAAGCGCAGTGCTGATCTCGGTCGCGGTCATCCACGTGCCGCCAAGCAGCTGGCAGGCCACGTCATGGCGCGCCACCTCAAGGATCTCCCGGAAACTCGTGCCCTCGGCCTGCAGCCTGCGGTTCAGCGTGCGCGGGCCGAGATCGAGCGCCGCCGCCACCGGTTCCAGCACGGCCTCCCCCGTGGTGAGGTAAGCCGCAACCGAACGCCGCACCCGCTCCGCCACCGAAGGCTGGGCGCGTGCCCAGTACTCGGCGACCTGCCGCTGCAGGATGCGCCGCAGCACCGGATCTGCCGTGGCCACCTTCGCGCCAAGCAGCCGGGGACCGATGACCATGCAGCTCTGTTCGGCATCGAAACTCGGCATCACGCCAAAGCCCCGCCAATACGGCGCGGTGTCGGCCGGCGCGGCGTGGCTCAGCCGCACGGCCTCGGGGCGTTCGCCGCAGAGCTGCCGGGTGCAGCGGTCACCGACAGCCATCGCGCCGTCCATGATCGCCGCGATCCCCGGCAGCTGCGCCGTCTGCACGAGATAGCCCCACAGGCCCACGCCATCCTGAACGGTCAGGTAACTCACCGCGCCGTGGATGTAGCGCACCTGGTTGGTACAGAGATCGAGGATTGCCTCGCGCAGCGTCGGTGCCGTCGCCATCAGCCGCCCCACCAGGCCAAGGCTCGCCAGCCCGCCACGCAGCCCCGCAAGCATGCCGATATGCGGGCAGCCGCTGGCAGCGATCGCCACCTCGAGCAGCCGGCCCAGATCGGTGAAGGCGATCATATTCTCGGGGTTGCGCAGCAGTTCGGGCGGCACCCCGGCTTCGGCGAGGATCGGTTTCGGATCGACCCCAAGCGCCAGTAGCGCCGGCAGCAGTTCGGCCGCCACACCCACCCTGTGATGTCCGTCCATGGTTAATCCCCCGCCCCCGCCCCAGGGCCCGCCATGTCGTTGCCGGAGAGAAAAATCAGGCAGGCCTGTCGCGAAATGGCAAGCGGGCAGGCAGACCGCCTGCGCTGATGCGCGCGCATCACGGCCCCGCGCCAGGGGTGCAGGGAAAAGAGAGAGACGCGACAATGTACTACACCGATGATTCCATTCTTCCGGAAAACATGGCGCCTCTGATCATCACGGCCGCACCCTACGGTCCGCAATGGCTGCCCGGCGATGCCGATATCCCCGTGACCTGGGACGAGCAGGTGCAGGCGGCAGTCGACTGCTACAACGCCGGCGCGACGATGCTGCACGTGCATGTTCGCGACCCCGCCACCGGCCATGGATCGGTCGATTTCGACCAGTACAACTACTTCATCGGCCGCCTGCGCGCCGCGGTGCCGAAGATGATTCTGCAGGTCGGCGGCTCGATCTCGTTCTCGCCCAAGACGGCGGACGGCAAGGCGAAGTGGCTGGACTATGACACCCGCCACATGTTGACCGAGCTCGACCCCAAGCCCGACTGCGTCACGGTCGCGACCGGCACCAGCCAGTGGGACATCATGTCGATGCTGGGGCCGAACGACATCAAGGGCACCCACCTGGACAACAACCCCAAGGTGCAGGCCGCCTGGGCCGGCATGTGGGTGGATGCAGGCCCCGCCTTTTACCTGGAGCATCTGAAGCGGCTGCGCGCGCACCGCATCCAGCCCTATTTCGTGCCCGCCCACGTGCACCAGATGGAACTGATCGAACGCCTGATCCGCGCCGGCGTGTACTTGGGCCCACTGAACATGGCGGTCGCCGGCTATGGCGGCGGCACGCTGGGCCGCAACCCGTTCCACTGGATGGAGTTCCTGCGCCAGGTGCCGCAGGGCGCGTCTTCCGTCACGTTCTGGTCCAGCATGCGCGGGCTGATCTCGCTTTCGGCGATGTCGCTGGTGCTTGGCCAGCACATCCGCGTCGGCAACGAGGACAATCTGTGGGGTGCGGACGGCAAGCGCGCCTCCACGGTAAAGCAGATCGAAGGCGCGGTGCGCATGTGCCGTGAATTCGGCCGCAAGGTCGCGACCGCCGAGGAAGCACGTACGCAGATGAAGATCGGCGTCTGGTACGACAGCGTCGAGGAGACGCTGCACAGCCTTGGCCTGCCGGCGAACCGCGCCGACGGCCAGAAAGGCTTCCTGGTCTACGAGACCGACGGCAGGAAGGGCTTGGCCAAGACCGGTGGTGACAGCCACCCGATGGCCTACTGCATGGTCCCGCCGCCTGTGAAGGTCTGACCAAGGCGAAACGGGCCCTGCCGGCAGACGGCAGGGCCCGCGCGCATATGCGAACATCACGAGGCGGCGCATGACCGGACATCCGACGCATTTCGAAATCTACGGCGACATGCCCGAGGCACTGGCCGCGTTCTATGGCACGCTGTTCGGTTGGCGTATCGAAAAGGCACCCGGCGTGGATTACTGGCGCATCGAGATGGGCACGGCGACGCTGCGCGGCGGCGGCATCGCGCATCGACCCGCGCTTGGAACAGAGGGTTGGATGATCTTCGTCGAGGTCGCCTCGGTCGACGCGGCCCTGGAGATCGCTCAGCGCGACGGTGGTAGCGTGCTGCGCGAAAAGACACCCGTGCCGAAGACCGCCTGGTACGCGGTGCTCGCCGATCCCGCCGGCAACGCCTTCGGCATCTGGCAGCCCGACCCGACCGCGATGCCGCTGCCCGAGCCGGACTGAGTAACCTACTCATGGGATCAGAACCGATGTCGGAACATGCCGGCGGACCACCTGCGAACGGCCCCTGGGATGATGCGTTCGCGCTGCTGCGCGACTGGGATCCCGGATCGGCCGAAGCCTGCCATGCCATGTCCACCAACCCGTGTACCACGGTGTATTGCCGCGCAAGACGGTGGAGCTGATCGGCATCGCGCTCAACGCTGCCTGCACCAACCTCAATCCAGACGGGACGCGCCGGCACATCCGTATTGCCCTGCGGGCCGGCGCAAGCCGCGAGGAGGTGGTGGAGATGCTGAAACTCTGCGTCGCGCGGGAGGGTGCAGGCATGCAAACTGGGCGTGCCGATCCTTGCCGAGGAGCTGGCACGCGCCCGAAAGGGCGACACGAAGGGAGACGCCAGCGCATGAACGATGCAGGTAGGCCCGAGGACGCGGACGCGGATCGCAGCCCGCATGCGCGCCTGCAGAAGATGAAGCACGTCGCGGCCGAGCAGCTTCGCAGCTACACCATCTTCTTTCTCTATATCTGGGTGCTGCTTGGCATGTTCACGCTGCACGAGGAGATCGCGCTGCGCACCCATGCGGGCGCGATACAGGCCATTCCCTTCGCGCCGCACGGTTTCGCCCTGGTGAACGCACTGGTGCTGGCCAAGGTGGCGTTGGTGGTCGAGGAGCTGCGACTTGGAGCGCGAATCAAGGCACAGCCGCTGATCTACCCGATCGTGATCGAGGCGTTCCTGCTTGGCGTCCTCTTCATCGCCATGCACGTGCTGGAAAGCGTGGCCTCCGGCCTGATGCATGGCCAGGCGCTCGCGGCCAGCGTCCCGGCGATCGGTGGTGGCGGGTTCCTCGGCCTGGTCTTCGCCGCCTCGAGTTTCTTCGTGGCGATGATCCCGTTCTGTGGCTTCCGCCACGTCGCTGCCGCGATCGGGCCGGGCCGGATGCGCACCCTGCTGCTCGGCCAGCCGGCACAGGGTTCCACCGAACGCGATTGAGGGCCGCAAGCGCGACGCGCCAGATCCGGCGGCTCGGCCCGCCAGGCTCGGCCCGCCACCGCGCCGGCGCCGAAGCTGCTGCGGCATCGCGTGCGCAACGCCGCGCGTGGCAACGTGCAGACGGGTGCGACGGTACCCCTATCGCCGCGGCGGGCCACCCGGCGGGCCACCACTGGGCGGCCCGCCCGTGCCCGGCGGCATGCCCGGCATTTCCACCTTGTGGAAACCGGGCGGCACCCTGAAATTCTCGTCGGGTTGCCTCGCGAGGCTGATCTCGGTCGCCTCGATCCTGCCGCTCGTGCCATCGCGGGTCCATTCGG
>JADYYZ010000514.1 GCA_020853405.1 Acetobacteraceae bacterium | reverse complement strand
TGAGTTCGCGCGCATCAATCAGTGAAACTGCCCGGGCTGCCCGCGAGCGTGAGGCCGACGCGCTCGCCGACCTCGGCCGGCGCGTGCGCGCGCTGCGGCGAAGGCGTGCGCTCACGCTCCAGGCGCTCGCCGAGGAGAGCGGCGTCTCGACCGGCATGCTGAGCCAGATGGAGCGTGGCGTCTCGGCGCCATCGGTGCGCAAGCTGCAGCGTGTCGCCGAGGCGCTGGAAGTGCCGATCGGGTGGTTCTTCTCCGACGCCGCCGCATCGTCCGGCGCCCCGCCCTGGGTGCTGCGCCGGCCGGATCGAAGGCGCCTCACGCTTGCCAGCAACGGCGTGACGAAGGAGATGCTGTCACCGCCCGGCGAGGGCGCGATCCAGCTGCTGCATGTCGTGATCGAACCAGGCGGCTCGTCCGGCGCCTCGCCCTACAGCCATGCCGGCGAGGATGCGGGCGTCGTGCTGGAAGGCAGCGTCAGGCTCGAGGTCGCTGGCGAGAGCTGCGTGCTCGACAGCGGCGATGCCTTCCGCTTCGAAAGCGGCCTGCCGCACCGCTTCGAGAATCCCGGGCCGGTGCGCGCCGTCGTGCTCTGGGCGGTCAGCCCGCCGTTCTATTGAGCGGGCGGGTCTTTTCACCGAGCGGGCCGGGACCACGGGGTTTCGCTGCGCGAAGCGCGTCTTGCGCGGAATTCCGATCGGCCGTCCACTCGCTTCCCCGCCGAACCGGCATGGACCCGCCGCATGACCCGAATCCCCAGCCACGGCCGCCCCTGGCCCGCGCTCGCCGCCGAACTCGAGGCAGCCAAGGAAGGCGACTATGCCTGGCGGCGGGGGCGGGTGCCGCTCTATGTCTATTGGCTGAACGAGGAGCTCGCGCGCGTTCAGCAGGAGGCGTACCGCATCTACTGGTCCGAGAACGCGCTCGGGATGCGTGCCTTCCCCAGCCTGAAGCGGCTGGAGGACGAGGTGATCGCGATGAGCCTCGATCTTCTGGGCGCGCCCGCCGGTGCCGGCGCCACCTTCACCTCGGGCGGGTCGGAAAGCATCTTCCTCGCGCTGCGGGCGGCGCGCGTGCGGGCCGCGCGCGAACAGGGCATCAGCGAGCCGAACATCGTGATCCCGCAAAGCGCACACCTGACCTTCAACCGCGCTGCCGACTTCCAGCAGATTGCCGTGCGGCGTATCCCGACCGGGGCGAACCGTCTCGCCGACGTCGCGGGCATGGCGGCCGCGATCGATGCGAACACCATCGCGCTGGTCGCAAGCGCGCCGAACTACCCCTTCGGCCTGGTCGATCCGATCGCCGAGATCGCGGCGCTCGCGTCCGCGCGCGGGCTGTGGATGCATGTCGATGCCTGTGTCGGCGGCTTCCTCGCGCCGTGGGCGAAGCGGCTCGGCGAGCCGGTGCCCGACTGGGATTTCTCGGTGCCTGGGGTGTGCTCGATCTCGGCCGACCTGCACAAGTACGGCATGGCGGCCAAGGGTGCCTCGCTGCTGCTGATGCGCGACGATTCCTGGCGCGCGCTGCACCGGTTCGAATCCCGCGCCTGGGAGCGTGGGCCTTATGCGGGTTATGCGACCACCGGCACCCGGCCGGGCGGTGCGATCGCGGCGGCGTGGGCGACGATGAACTTCCTGGGCGAGGATGGCTACCTCGACTGCGCGCGCAGGATCCTCCGGGCGCGCGACGTGATGGTCGAGGGCATCGCGGGGATTCCCGGGCTCGAGGTGCTGCGGCCGGCGGGCATGTGCATCTTCGTCTGGCGCGCCACCGACAAGGCGATCGAGCACAACGCGCTGGCGGCCGCGCTCGATCGCCGCGGCTGGCTGGTCAGCCGCCAGCAGGAGCCGGACGGGTTCCACCTCGCACTCAACCCCGTGCACGACGAGGTCGCCGAGGATTACGTCGCCGATGTCGGCGCCGCCGTGCGCGAGGTGCGCGGCACGGCCAACGAGGATCTGCGCGGGCAGGCGGTCGGCCAGACCTATTGATGCCGGCGGCACGAGTCTTTCGACTCGTGCCGAGGCCGCGGATGCGGCTCGCTGCGGCCTCGCTGGCGCAAGCCCCGGCGTCAGGCCCTGATCAGCGTGCCCAGGCCGGAATCGGTCAGCAGCTCGATCAGCACCGCGTGCTGCACGCGCCCGTCCAGGATCACCGCGCCGCCGACGCCGCCCCGCACCGCCGCCATGCAGGTCTCCACCTTGGGGATCATGCCGCCCGCGATCGTGCCATCGGCCATCAGCCGTTCGCAGTCGGCAAGGCTGAGCTCGGCAAGCAGCGCCTTCTCGCGGTCGAGCACGCCGACCACGTCGGTCAGCATCAGCAGCCGCTGTGCGCCGAGTGCCGCGGCGACCGCACCCGCCACCGTGTCGGCGTTGATGTTGTAGGTCTGGCCATCATCGCCGACGCCGACCGGCGCGATCACCGGGATCACATCGGCCGCGCGCATCGCCTTCAGCACGCGCGTGTCGATCAGCGAGGGCTCGCCGACGAAGCCGAGATCGAGCACGCGCTCGATGTTGCTGTCCGGGTCCTTCCTGGTGCGGGTCACCTTGCGCGCGCGCACCAGGTTGCCGTCCTTGCCGGAGATTCCGACCGCAAGCGCGCCGGCCCGGTTGATGGCGGCGGCGACCTGCTTGTTGACGGTGCCGGCCAGCACCATCTCGACCACCTCGACCATGGCGGCATCGGTCACGCGCAGGCCATCGACGAAGGTCGACTTGATCGAGAGGCGCTGCAGCATCGCGCTGATCTGCGGCCCGCCGCCATGCACCACCACGGGATAGAGGCCGGAGACCATCAGCATCGCGATGTCGCGCGCGAAACTGTCCAGCATCGCCTCCTCGCCCATGGCGTGGCCGCCGTACTTCACGACCACGTACGCCTCGTCGTAGCGCTGCAGGAACGGCAGCGCCTGGCTCAGGATGCTGCCGCGGCGGAAGGCATCGGTATCGTCGGTCATGGCTGGCCCGGGCTCCAGGGATCAGGGCGTTTACGGGCGTGCCGCCGGCCCGGTCAAGCCGCGAGCGTCGCGAGCTCGGCGCGCAATTCGGCAATGCCAAGGCCGCTGCGCGAGGAGGTGGCGATGACGCGCGGGTGGCCGGCTGGGTGTTTCCGGACCAGTGCCTCGGCCTCGGCGATGCGCGCGCAAAGCGCTTCGGCCGGGGTGTCGTCAGCCTTGGTCGGCACGATCATGAACGGCACCGCGGCGCGATCGAACAGCTCCATCGCCGCGTGGTCGGACTCCTTCGCGCCCACCCGGCTGTCGATCAGCAGCACGATGCGTCGCAGCGTGGGCCGGCCGCGCAGATACTCGAACATGGTGGCCTGCCAGGCATGCTTTAGGTCGCGGCTGGCGCGCGCATAGCCATAGCCGGGCAGATCGACCAGCAGCAGCCTGCCGTCGAGCTCGAAGAAGTTCAGCTGCCGCGTCCGCCCCGGCGTGTGCGATACCCGTGCCAGGCCGCCATGGCCGGTGAGCGCGTTCAGCAGCGACGACTTGCCGGCGTTGGAGCGGCCGGCGAACGCGATCTCGGGCAGTACGGCAGGCGGCAGCTGGTGCTCGGTCTGGGCGGCCCAGACGAAGGACGCGGGCCGCGCGAACAGTTTCCGCCCTGCCTCCAGCGCATCGTCGTCGGCGGCGTCGCCCTTCGTCACGTGCCGGCGATCGGGTGGGCGATTCCCTGGCGCTTCATGATCAGCCATTGCTGGCCGATCGAAAGCAGGTTGTTCCACGCCCAGTAGATCACGAGGCCGGCCGGCTGGTTGCCCAGCATGAACGTGAAGATGATCGGCATCCAGGCGAACACCTTGGCCTGCACCGGGTCGGCCGGCTGCGGGTTCAGCCGCTGCTGGAGCCACATGGTGAAGCCCATGAACAGCGGGAACACGCCAAGGTGCAGGAACGGCCCCAGCATCGGCAGCACCGTGGGATCGAACGGAATGAGGCCGAACAGCGTGAAGATGTTGGTGGGGTCGGGCGCCGAGAGGTCGCGGATCCACAGCACGAACGGCGCATGCCGCATCTCGATCGTCACCACCAGCACCTTGTACAGCGAGAAGAACACCGGAATCTGGATGACCACCGGCAGGCAGCCGGAAACCGGGTTCACCTTCTCGCGCTTGTACAGCGCCATCATCTCGCGCTGCATCGCCTGCGGGTCCTCTCCGAACTTCTCCTTGAGCTCGGTCATCTTGGGCTGAAGC
The DNA here is from genome assembly GCA_020853405.1 of Acetobacteraceae bacterium. Taxonomy (GTDB): domain Bacteria; phylum Pseudomonadota; class Alphaproteobacteria; order Acetobacterales; family Acetobacteraceae; genus JADYYZ01. Next base: position 2,498 of record JADYYZ010000514.1, on the reverse strand, counting down.
GCCTTCATCTTGGCCATCGCCCGGTAGCTCTTGTTGGCCAGCGGGAAGAACGCCGCCTTGACGAACACCGTGAAGATCAGGATGGCGATGCCGAAATTGCCGGTGATCTGGAACAGCCAGTCGATCGCGAAAAAGAACGGGCGCGTCAGGAAATAGAACCACCCGAAATCGACCGCGCGATCGAACTTGGGAATGTTGAGCGCCGCCGCGTAGCGGTCGAGCAGGTGCACTTCCTTGGCGCCGGCGAAGAAGTGCCCGGCCACGCTGTTCACCTGGCCCGGCCGGATCTCCTTGACGGGGGCCAGGAAGTCGGCCTGCCAGCGATCGATTCCATCCTCCTGGCTGGCGCGGAAGGCAAGCGTCACTTCCGCCGCCTGGTCGGGGATCAGCGCGGTCAGCCAGTATTTGTCGGTGAAGCCGGCCCAGCCGCCGGTGCCGGTGTGCTGCTGGATGGTGCCGGCGGGCCTGCCTTCGGCCGCCTTCTTGGCCTCGTCGCGCGCGGCCGAGAAGGTGAACTCGCGCAGCGTGCCGCCCATCACGCCGATCAGCCCTTCGTGCAGGATCCAGTTGCCGGCGGTGCGCGGCGTGTATTCGCGCCGCACACGCCCCCAGGTCTGCACCTGCACCGAATCGGCGGCGCTGTTCAGCACCCGCTGTTCGACCCGGAACATGAAGTCGCGGTCGATCGAGAACACCAGCTCGAAGCGCTGGCCCTCGCCATTGTCCCACCACAGCGTCACCGGGCTGCCCGGCGTCAGCACCGACGAGGAGGTGTTCCAGGCGGTGTTGACGTCGGGCACCTTGACCGGCCTGCCCTCGGCCGAGACGGTCCAGCCGAACTGCGCGAAATAGGGCTCGGGCGTATTGCGCGCGCCCAGCAGGCGCACGCGCGGGCTGTCGGGGGCGACGGTCTCGCCGAAATCGCGCAGCACCAGGTCGTCGAGCCGCGCGCCGGTCAGGTTGATCGCGCCCGAGACCCGCGGCGCGTCGATGCGCACCCGCAGATCGGGGGTCGTCCGCACCGGCTCGCGCGCGGTCTCTCCCGGCGTCGCGGCGACTCGCGCGCGCTCGGCGGCGGCGCGGCTCGCTGCCTCCTCGGCCTCGCGGATCGCCGTGATCTCGGCCTCTCGCGCACGCTGGGCCTGGCGCTGCGGCCCCTGCACGAGCAGCTCGAACACCAGCAGGATCGCGATCGAGATCGCGATCGCGATGCCGAGCCGCTTCGGGTCCATGTCGGTCATGGGCGTCTTTCGTGGGCGGCACCCGCCGCGGCGGGCGCCTGGCCCGGCCGGCGGAACAGGCGCGGGCAGGTACAGGGAACCGGATCGTACCCGCCATCGTTCCAGGGATTGCAGCGCAGGATCCGGCCCGCGCCCATCAGCCCGCCGCGCAGCGCGCCGTGGCGGGCGATCGCCTCGCTTGCATAGCTGCTGCAGCTCGGATGGAAGCGGCAATGCGGGCCGATCACCGGCCGGATCGTCCACTGATAGAGCGTGATCAGCGCCCGCAGCAGCAGGGCCAGCGGCGACAAGGGGGCGTTCATGCGCCGACGCCGGTGCGGGCGAGCGCCCGGCGGAGGTCCGCGCACAGCAGGGCGAATTCGCGGTCAAGGGTGCCGGCGCGGCCGATCAGCACGAGGTCCCAGCCGATCGGCGGCTGCCTGCGCAGCACCGCATCGGCGGCGGCACGCAGCCGGCGGCGGGCGCGGTTGCGCACCACGGCGTTGCCGACCTTGCGCGTCACCGTGAAGCCGATGCGCGTGGGCTGGCCGGTGCGGCGCGCCTGCAGCACGAGGCCCGGCTCGGCCGAGCGCAGGCCGGAGGCGGCGGCTGCAAGGAAATCACGGCGGACGGCAATCCGGGGGAGCGGCGGCGTGGCGGCCATCGGCGCCTTGCCAGGCTGGGCGGCCGCATCATCCTGCGGCCTGGCCCGTGCTCAGGCGGACAGCCGCTTGCGGCCCTTGGCGCGGCGGGTCGCCAGCACCCTGCGGCCGCCGACGGTGGCGCTGCGCGCACGAAACCCATGCCGGCGCTTGCGGACGAGCTTGCTGGGCTGATAGGTGCGCTTCACGATCCTGCTCCTGCTGGTCCCCGGTAGGTGCCTGGGTTTGGCGCCACCGCGCAGGAGACAGGCTGCGCCGCCGGGGCGCCGGCCCGACAGGCGGTGGCGTATCAGGCGGCGGCGTATAGCGGCGGCACTACCGCCCGTCAACCAAGCGGCCGGCCTGCGGTGGCGCGCCGCCCGCCAGCCCCAGCTGCGAAGGAGCGGCATGATCACCACCGACCTCGCCGTGATCGGCGCCGGCAGTGCCGGCCTCACGCTCGCCGCCGGCGCCGCCCAGCTCGGCGCCCCCACCGTGCTGATCGAGCGGGCGCGCATGGGCGGCGACTGCCTGAACGCCGGCTGTGTCCCTTCCAAGGCGCTGCTCGCCGCCGCCCACGCCGCCGATGCCGTGCGCCGGGCGGCCCGCTTCGGCATCCGCACCGCCCCGCCCGAGA
>JADYYZ010000513.1 GCA_020853405.1 Acetobacteraceae bacterium | reverse complement strand
GCCGCCATCGCCCGCTTCTACCAGACCGTGCAGGAACGGGTGACCACGATCAGTTCGGAGACGCTGTTCTTCACGCTCGAGATCAACCGGATGGAGGAGAAGGATCTCGAGGCGAGATTGCAGGCAGGGGCGCTCGCGCGCTGGCGGCCGTGGCTGCGCGACCTCCGCGTGTTCCGCCCGCACCAGCTGTCGGACGAGGCAGAGAAACTGTTCCACGAGAAGGATGTCACCGGCCGTGCCGCCTGGAACCGCCTGTTCGACGAGACGATCGCCGGCATGCGCATTCCGGTGCAGGGCGAGGCGCTGAACGTTTCCGCCGCCCTGAACCTGCTTTCCGATACCGACCAGACGCGCCGGCGCGATGCCGCCAAGGCGATCGGTGCCGCGTTCGGCGAGCGGGCCCGGCTGTTCTCGCTGATCACCAATACGCTCGCCAAGGACAAGGAGATCGTCGATCAGTGGCGGCGCTATCCGCGCCCGGGCAGTTTCCGCAACCGTTCCAACATGGTCGAGGACGAGGTGGTGGACGCGCTGGTATCCGCCGTGCGCGAGGCTTTCCCGAAACTGTCGCACCGGTACTATGCGCTGAAGGCAGGCTGGCTCGGCCAGGACAAGCTCGACTACTGGGACCGCAACGCGCCGCTGCCCGATGACGATGACCGCATCATTCCCTGGCCCGAGGCGGTCGCACGGGTCGAGGGCGCCTATCGTGCCTTCAGCCCCGAACTCGCCGCGGTCGGGAGGAAGTTCTTCGAGCATCCCTGGATCGATGCGCGGCTGCTGCCCGGCAAGGCATCCGGTGCGTTCGCGCACCCGACCGTGCCGTCGGCGCATCCCTACCTGCTGCTGAACTACCACGGCCGGGCGCGCGACGTGATGACGCTCGCGCACGAACTCGGCCACGGCGTGCACCAGGTGCTGGCCGGACCGCAGGGCTACCTGATGAGCGGCACGCCGCTGACGCTGGCCGAGACCGCGAGCGTGTTCGGCGAGATGCTGGCCTTCCGCGCCATGCTGGATGCGGAGACCAGCCCGGCGCGGCGCAAGATCCTGCTCGCCGGCAAGGTCGAGGACATGCTGAACACGGTGGTGCGCCAGATCGCCTTCTACCGGTTCGAGACCCTGCTGCACGACGAACGCCGCGGCGGCGAGCTGCCGGCGGCGCGAATCGGCGAGATCTGGATGCAGGTGCAGGCGGAAAGCCTTGGCCCCGCCTTCCGCTTCGACGACGAGTATGCGGTCTATTGGGCCTATATCCCGCACTTCGTGCACTCGCCGTTCTACGTCTATGCCTATGCGTTCGGCGACTGCCTGGTGAACGCGCTGTATGGGGTGTTCCGCGACGGCCACCCGCGCTTCCAGGAGAAGTACCTGGCGATGCTGAAGGCGGGCGGCACCAAGCGGCACAAGGAACTGCTGGCGCCGTTCGGGCTCGATGCGTCCGACCCGAAATTCTGGGCGCGCGGCCTCGATGTGATCGCCGGCTTCATCGACGAGCTGGAGCAGGGCGGGAAGGCGCCAGGCTGATGGCCGAGCGGGCCGACGGTGCCGCCTCGCTGGTCGGCCAGGTCAGCCGGCTGGCGCGGACCACCACCGCGGTCGGCGGCATCGCGGCCAGGGTGGCCGGTGCGCGGCTGTTCGGTGCCTCCGGCCAGCGCGGGGTCGATGCGGGGGAACTGCGGGCGATCCTGGGCGGGCTGAAGGGACCGCTGATGAAGGTCGCGCAGTTCCTGTCGGCGATCCCCGACGCGCTGCCGGCGGAATATGCCGCCGAACTCTCCCAGCTGCAGGCCAACGCGCCGCCGATGGGGTTCAACTTCGTGCGAAGGCGGATGGCGAGCGAACTCGGCGGTGACTGGCAGAAGCATTTCAGCGAGTTCGGCCACGAGGCAGCGGCGGCGGCGAGCCTCGGCCAGGTGCATCGCGCCCGCCTCGCCGACGGCACGAAGGTGGCCTGCAAGCTCCAGTATCCCGACATGGCATCGGTGGTCGAGGCCGACCTGCGCCAGCTGAAACTGGCGATGGCGCTCTACAAGCGCCTCGACAACGCGATCGACCAGGAGGAGATCTTCAAGGAACTCTCGGTGCGGCTGCGCGAGGAACTCGACTACCGGCGCGAGTCGGCGCAGATGCGCCTTTATGGCCTGATGCTGGCCGACCAGCCGAGCGTGCGCGTGCCGGTGCCGGTCGAGCATCTGTGCACGGGGCGGCTGCTCACCATGGGCTGGCTGGATGGCAGGCCGCTGCTCGGCGTGCTGGCCGAGGACCCGCCGGAGGAGGAGCGCAACCGCATCGCCGAGGCGCTGTTCCGGGCGTGGTATGTGCCGCTCTATCGCTACGGCGTGATCCATGGCGACCCGCACCCGGGCAACTACCAGGTGCGCGACCGCGCGGCCCCCGATGGCGGCGACCTGAACCTGCTCGATTTCGGCGTGATCAGGGTGTTCCAGCCACACTTCATCCGGGGCGTGATCGACCTTTATGAGGCGGTGCGCGACAACGATCCGGAAAAGGCGCGGCACGCCTACGAGACCTGGGGCTTCAGCGGCCTGTCGCGCGAGACGATGGAGGTGCTGAACCTCTGGGCGCAGTTCCTTTACGAGCCGTTGCTGGAGGATCGGGTGCGCGCGATCCAGAACAACGATGACCCGGATTACGGGAGGCGCATTGTCGAGAAGGTCCACCACGGGTTGAAGCGCGTTGGTGGGGTGAAGCCCCCGCGAGAGTTCGTGCTGATGGATCGGGCAGCAATCGGGCTCGGCTCGGTGTTCCTGCGGCTGCGCGCGCGGCTGAACTGGCACCGGTTGTTCCACAGCCTGATCGCCGACTTCTCGGCAGGCGGTCTCGCTGCCCGCCAGGCGGCGGCGCTTTCCGACGCGCGGGTGCCGGAAGCGGCCTGATAACAGAGGTAAAATGCCCCGGCCGGCGTTAGCGGGACCGGATTCAGCCACGATCGCCAGACGGCCGCGACGGCGTCCGGCCCCGGCCCGGCCACTGCTCCTGGCGTTGCCCGGCGGCCCCGCTGGCCGGCGCGGGCTTGCGGTGCGCGCATCGGTATGCTGATGACTTAGCGCAGCTGGAACGGCAGCGTAACTGCCACAATGCGGGTCCAAAAATTACGAATGTACACGCGAAATGACTTATGCAGCCAGCCTCGCCCCGGAGCCGAGGACGTGACCTCGGTCGTGCCCCCGCACGATACGCCGCGGCGCCTGCGTGCGCTGGTCGGCACGCTCGCCCGGCTCGGCGTCGCTTTGTCGGTGGCCGGCGGCGAGGCCGAGGCCGACATGCTGCTCGATCAGATGGAGGCGGTGACCGCCTGCATCGCCGACGCTGCCGCCAACGACTTCGACGACCTGCGCGCCAAGCTCGCGCTGCTGGGCCAGCGGCTGGAGGAGCAGCTCTCGGTCGTCCATCCGGGCGAGGCGCTGACGATCGCGCTCGCCGCCTCGCTGCTGCGCGATCTCGACAGCCTGACCGGCTGATGCCAACGCCCCGAATGCGTGACCGCATTCGGGGCGTTGCGCGGCATCGGCCGCGGACCACGTCGTTGCCTCGCCACGAGTCAGGAACTCGTGGCGCCGGCGTGACATCATCGGCCGGGTTCTCCGGCCGATGACGTGGGGTCTCGTCCTGGCCGCCGCTCAGGCTGCGGCGGCGGGCGCTGCCTCGGGCCGTGCCTTCGCGCTGCGGCGGCGGGCGTGCAGGATGAACTCGGTATAGCCGTTCGGCTGCGCTCGGCCGTGCAGCACCAGCTCGCACGCTGCCTGGAACGCAAGCCCGTCGAAAT
>JADYYZ010000512.1 GCA_020853405.1 Acetobacteraceae bacterium | reverse complement strand
TCGCTCCGGGGGCGGCCGCGACCTGGCGATTGTCGCGCCGGGTGCTGGTGGAGGCCGGCGCGATCGGCGCGGCCGATGCGGTGGCCGGGGCGGCGGCGCGGCTGATGGGCGCGGTGCCGGGGCTGGCGGATGCCGGGATCGCGGGGGTGGCGGGCCTGCGCATGGCGCGGATCGGGGTGCTGGCGAAGCGGGCGGTAAGGCCGCTTCTGGCGAAATAATTGCGAGACCGGAATTGTAAGGCTAAGCTGCGGGGAGATGCACGATGCCGGGCGGCAGTCCGGCGTGCCCAACCCGTATTGCCACCGACCTTCATCGGTGCTGAGCGGCAGGGAGATCGCCACGATGATTTCCGAGTTCGAACAGAAGGTCGCGGCAATCGCAAAGGACCAGTTCGACCAGTTCAACCAGCTCAGCGAGTCTGATCCGCCCCTGGCCGCGCAGATCGAGCGTTACTGGAAGGAGCTGGGGCTGCCGTTCCCGGGCGTCGGAACCGCATGGTCGGCCGTGTTCGTCAGCTGGTGCATCAGGAACGCCGGGGCAACGAAGAAGGACTTCAAGTTCTCGCCGCGTCACGCCGTGTTTGTGCAGTGGGCGATCGTCAATGCGGAGACCAACCAAGGAAGGTTCCGCGGCCTGCCGATCACCGAATGTGTGCCCACAATCGGCGACATCATCCAGAACAATCGCGAGGGTAACAGTTTCGGATTCGAGCACGCCGCAGCGCACGACGATTATCCCTCGCATACCGCTATTGTTGTCGAGGAGGGCAAGGACCCGAAGGGTCGTTTTGTCATAACCATTGGCGGCAATGAAAGCGACACTGTCGGTCGCAAGCGCGTGGCGCTTTCGGCGGATGGTCTGATCGTGCAGCGGCCGAACAACCCGTACATCTGCGTCGTCCAGAGCCAGATGTAGGCGAAAGGGAGGCGAGCATGCCCCTGCCACTCACCCGCGAACAGGTCGGCAAGGCCAGCACATGGCTGTTGCTGAACTTCGGTCCCGAGATTCGCAAGGCAGTCGAGGGCAAGCCTTATGACGTCGCGATCGCCTGCGCGATTGCCTGCAAGGAGACAGGCCCCATGTGGGTCAGCCGGATCGACAAACACAAGCCCGCGGAAATCCTGGCGCTTCAGGTGGGCGATGCCAGCGGCGACTTCCCCAACACCTCGCGCAAGGCGTTCCCTCGGAACACGGCGGCGTTCCGCAGCCGGTATGGCGACGAGTTCACCGAGATGCTGATCGGCGAGGCGAACAAGGCGCGGACGGTGCGCGGATTCAGCCCGGCCAAGTGGGTGTATAAGGGGTATGGCCTGTTCCAGTACGACCTGCAGAACGTCGAGAAGGACGAGGAATTCTTCCGCAAGAAGCTCTGGTACAACATGGATTCCTGCCTTGAGCGCTTCACGCTCATTCTCGATTCCAAGTTCAAGGCAGCCGGCAACGACGAACGCGAGGGAGTGCGGCGCTACAACGGAGCGGGTGCGTCAGCCGAGGAATATGCCGACCACGTCATGACCTTTGTCGGCTGGTGCCGCGGCACCATGTGATGCCCCAGGGCCGAGGCAGAGGCCCCTACGGCCAGCGCACCTCCGGCGGCAGGCTCATCAGGATCGCCTCGACATTGCCGCCGGTCTTCAGCCCGAACGTCGTGCCGCGGTCGTACAGCAGGTTGAACTCCACATAGCGGCCGCGTCGCATCAGCTGGTGGGCGCGCTCGGCCTCGGTCCAGGGCTCGGCCATCCGCCGGCGAACGATCGCCGGAAACACCTCGAGGAAGGCAAGCCCGACATCCTGGGGGAAGGCGAAATCCGCCTCCCAGTCATCGGAATCGAGGTAGTCGTAGAAAATCCCGCCCAGACCGCGCGGTTCGTTGCGGTGCGGCAGGAAGAAATACTCGTCGCACCACGCCTTGAACTTCGGATAGTAGCCGGCGTCGTGGCGGTCGCAGGCGCGGCGGAACGCGGCGTGGAACTCTCTGGCGTCGGCGACCGATTCGGGCGCGTCGTGCACCATCGGGGTGATGTCGCCGCCGCCGCCGAACCAGGATTTGGTCGTTGCGATCATGCGCGTGTTCATGTGCGCGGCCGGCACGCGCGGGCTTTGCATGTGCGCGACCAGGCTGATGCCGGCGGCCCAGAACTTCCCGTCCTCGGCGGCACCCGGGATCTGGCTGCGGAACGCCTCGGTGAAGGTGCCATGCACCACCGAGACATTGACGCCCACCTTCTCGAACACGCGGCCGCGCATTACCGCCATGCTGCCGCCGCCGCCACCGCCTTCCTGGCTGTCGGGGCGGGTCCAGTCGCTGCGCCCGAACCGACCGGCAGGCAGGGCGCCCATCTGGGTCGCCGCGGCCTCGTCCTCGATCGCCTCGAAGGCGGCGCAGATGCGTTCGCGCAGGTCCCCGAACCAGGCGGCGGCGCGCGGCTTCCTGCCGGCACTGCCGGGGGGCGCGGACATTGCGGGCTTGCTCATGGCCCGGAGCCTAGCACGCAAGCCCGCCCCTCGCGCCGGGATGGCTGATCGGCATGCCGGCGGCGCTGCGATCCATGGCGTTGCGATGCATCAGGCGCGGGGCTATAGCAGCTGTCGTCGTCGATCGGCCCTTACTGGCGCCCGGTCGCGGACCGGTGCGCCGATCGAGCTGGGCGTGCCGGACACGGCAATGGGCAGGGGTTAGGGACGGGCAGCATGGCTGATGCGACGACGGCGACGATGCACGATGCGGGCGCGTCCGGCGCGCCGGGGCAGCATCCCGACGGCGTGCCGAAGCGCGACTTCCTGAAACTCACCGCCGGCGCGATGGCGGCGGTCGGCATCGGCGCCTTCGCCTGGCCGTTCATCGACAGCATGAACCCGGCGTCGGACGTGCTGGCGCTGTCCACCACCGAGGTCGACCTCGGGCCGGTCGTTGTCGGCCAGGCGATCACGGTGGTCTGGCGCGGCAAGCCGGTATTCGTGCGCCACCGCACCGAGGCCGAGATCACCGAGGCGCGCGACGTGCCGCTTTCGGCCCTGCCCGATCCGCAGACCGACCAGTCGCGCGTGCAGAAGGCGCCGTGGCTGATCGTGATCGGCATCTGCACGCATCTGGGCTGCGTGCCGCTGGGCCAGAAGCCGACCGACCCGCGCGGCGATTATGGCGGCTGGTTCTGCCCCTGCCACGGCAGCCACTACGATACCTCGGGGCGCATCCGCAAAGGCCCGGCGCCGAAAAATCTGGTGGTGCCCGTCTACAGTTTCCTGACCGACACCTCGGTGCGCGTCGGCTGAGCCGCGCGCGGACCAAGCACAGGATCACCGGCACCATGGTTGGCCTGCACAAAAGCGACATCCCGAACCCGCTGCTGCGCTGGATCGACGAGCGCATGCCCGTGTTCACGATGATGCAGAAGGAGTACGGCGCGTTCCCGACTCCGAAGAACTTCAACTATCTCTGGAATTTCGGCGCGCTGGCGATGGTCAACCTGGTGGTCATGATCGCCACCGGGATCGTTCTGGCGATGCACTACACGCCGCACGTCAGCATGGCATTCGACAGCGTCGAGCGGATCATGCGCGACGTGAATTTCGGCTGGCTGCTGCGCTACATCCACATGAACGGCGCCTCGATGTTCTTCATCGTGGTCTACATCCACGTGTTCCGCGGCATGTATTACGGCAGCTACAAGAACCCGCGCGAGCTGCTGTGGATTCTGGGCGTCGTGATCCTGCTGCTGATGATGGCCACCGCCTTCATGGGCTATGTGCTGCCCTGGGGGCAGATGAGCTTCTGGGGTGCGACCGTCATCACCAACCTGTTCAGCGCCTTCCCGCTGGTGGGCGAGCATATCGTGACCTGGCTGTGGGGCGGGTTCTCGGTCGACAACGCGACGCTGAACCGCTTCTACAGCCTGCATTACCTGCTGCCGTTCGTGATCGCGGGCGTGGTGTTCCTGCACGTGGTGGCGCTGCACATCACCGGCAGCAACAACCCGCTCGGCATTGAGCCGAAAGGCCCGCAGGACACCATCCCGTTCCATCCCTACTACACCATCAAGGATACGGTCGGGCTTGGCGTCTATGCGATCGTGTTCGCGCTGCTGGTGTTCTTCGTGCCCAACTACCTTGGCCACCCCGACAACTACATCCCGGCGAACCCGCTGGTGACGCCGCCGCACATCGTGCCGGAATGGTACTTCCTGCCATACTACGCGATCCTGCGCGCTGTGCCCGACAAGCTCGGCGGCGTGCTGCTGATGTTCGGCTCGATCATGGTGCTGTTCGTGCTGCCCTGGCTCGATACCTCGCCGGTGCGCAGCCTGCGGTTCCGGCCGATGATGAAGCCGTTCTTCTTCGTCTTCCTGGTGGTTTGCCTGGTGCTGGGCTATTGCGGCGCCAAGCCGCCGGAAGGCATCTGGGTGGTGCTGGCGCGCATCGGCACCGCGTACTATTTCCTGTATTTCCTGGTGATCCTGCCGGTGCTGGGCAAGCTCGAGCGGCCGCTGCCGCTGCCGGAAAGCATCGCCGCCCCGGTACTCGGCGGCGGGCCGCTGCCGGCGGCTGCCGCGGCGACGCCGATGGAGAAGGCCTGACCATGAGGATCGCCCCGATGCGCACCCTGATCGCGGCCGCCCTGCTGGCTGCCGGCCTGGGCCTCGCCAGCCTGGGCCTGGCCGGCCCCGCGCGGGCCGCCGGCGAGGCGCCCGCCATTCCCCAGGAACGCTGGAGTTTCGATGGCCCGTTCGGCAGCTTCGACCGCGGCGCCGCCCAGCGCGGGCTGCAGGTCTACACGGAGGTCTGCTCGGCCTGCCACGGGCTGAAGTTCGTCGCCTACCGCAACCTGATGCAGCTCGGCCTGTCGGAGGACGAGGTGAAGGCGCTGGCCGCGAGCGTCGACATCACCGACGGGCCGAACGATTCCGGCGAGATGTTCGACCGCCCCGGCCGGCCGAGCGACCGCTTCCGGAGCCCGTTCGCCAACGAGCAGGCG
>JADYYZ010000511.1 GCA_020853405.1 Acetobacteraceae bacterium | reverse complement strand
GTCGCCTGCCCGCACAGCACGATCGACTGGCGCCTTGCGCGGGGCGAGGAGATCCCGATCGAGGAGCGGGCCGAGGCGGAGGTGAGCGGCATCACCGGCCTGGCGCCCGACGGTGCGCCTGCCTCGATCCGCATCGCCGCCCCGACAAGCCCGGCCGCCAACCCTGCCTTCGACGTGACGCCGGCGCGGCTGGTTTCATCGATCATCACCGAACGCGGGGTAAGTGCCGCAAGCGAGGCCGGCCTGGTCGCGCTCTATCCCGAACGAAGCGCCGGCTGAGGGCGGCTTGCGGCAATGCGGCAGCTCGGGCAGCCTTGCCGCCACCAAGGACGAAATACGAGGGAGGTTCCGTGATGCGCATGATGTGCCGCCTGCTGCTGGCCGCCGGCCTCGCGCTGCCTGCATCGCTGGTGCTGGCGCAGGGCCAGCCACCGCTCCGGACCGCGGTCGACGGCACCTTTGCCCCGCACGCCATGCCGAAACTCGGCGGCGGCGTGGAGGGCTTCAATGTCGATCTGTTCACCGAGGTCGCGCGCCGGATGGGGCGCGAGATCGTGATCGACAGCGCGAGCTTCTCGGGCCTGGTGCCGGCGCTGAACGCCGGCCGCTACGATTTCCTGGCCGCGCCCACCACGGTCACGCGCGAGCGGGCGGAAAGCCTGCTGTTCACCGAAGGCTACCTGTTCACCGAGTTCCAGTTCGGGATCCGCCGCGGCACCCCCCCGATCACCTCGCTCGATGCCATCCGCGGCAAGGTGATCGCGGTCAACCGCGGCAGCGCCTATGACACCTGGGCGCGCAACAACGCCGAACGCTACGGCTTCACGCCGCAGGCGTTCGACAGCCAGTCCGACGCGGTGCAGGCGGTGCTGTCGGGCCGCGCCTTCGCCACCCTGGGCGGCAATACCGTCATCAAGTACGCTGCCTCGCGCAACCCGCAACTGGTGCCCGACTTCGTGATCGCCGAGACCCGGGCGCACTGGGCCGCCCCGTTCCGCCGCGATTCCGCGGCGCTGCGCAACCAGGTGGAAAGCGTGCTGGAGTGCATGAAGAAGGACGGCACGGTCGCGCGGCTTTCCGAGAAGTGGTTCGGCGCGAAGCCGGCTGCGGATGATGCCGAGAACGTGGTGTTCCCCGGCTTTGGCGTGCCGGGCATGCCCGGCTACGACCCGACCCCGCACGAGCCGCGCTGCTGAAGCATGATCGCCGGAGACGGCGCCCGGATGGCGGGAATGTCAGGCCGGTGACCCGGGCGTGACCTTCGCCGAAACCTTCCTCAACGGGCGCATCCTGGCGATCGCCCTGCCGCGCGTCGCGGAAGGCTTCGTGGTCACCGTCGCGCTCGCTGCCCTGGTGGTGCTGGCCGGGCTTGCCGCCGGGCTCGGGCTTGCGGTCGTGCGCGTCTTCCGGGTGCGCCTGCTGAACTTCCTGATCGTGCTGGCGGTCGATCTGTTCCGGGCGCTGCCGCCGCTGGTGATCATCGTGCTGATCTTCTTCGGCCTGCCCGGCATCGGCCTGTCGCTCTCGGGCTTTGCCACCACCTGGCTCAGCCTGACGCTGGTGCTGATGGCCTTCGCCGAGGAGATCTTCTGGGCAGGCATCCTGGCGGTGCCGGCGGGGCAGTGGGATGCCGCGCGCGCGATGGGGCTCCGCTTCCTGCCGACGCTGCTGCTGGTGGTGCTGCCACAGGCGGTGCGCATCACCATCCCGCCGCTGACCAACCGCACCATCGCGATCATCAAGGGCACCGCGCTCGGCAGCGTGGTCGGCATGTACGAGATCCTGGCCAGCGCGCAATCGGTGGTCAACGACCACTACAACCCCTCGCCGCTGCTGCTCGGCTCGGCTGCGTACCTGGTGCTTTTCATTCCGGTGGTCGCGTTCGGCCGCTGGGTGGAAACGCGCTTCGCGTGGCGGCGATGAGTTTCCGGGAAACCTTCCTCAACCTCGCGATCATCCAGGCGGCCTGGCCGATCCTGATGGCCGGCCTCTGGATGACCGTGAAACTGACGCTGGTCGCCGTGCCGCTCGGGCTTTCCGGCGGGCTTGCGGTCGCGCTGCTGCACGGCGTGCCCTCGCGCTGGGTGCGCTGGCCGGCGATCGTCTATGTCGATTTCTTCCGCGCCTTCCCGCCGCTGGTGCTGCTGGTGCTGCTCTATGCCGGGCTTCCCTTCGCCGGCATCGAACTCACGGCCTTCGTCTGTGTTGCGATCGGCTTCCTGCTGAACACCAGCTCCTATTACGGCGAGGTGTTCCGCGCCGGCATCGAAAGCATCCCTGCCGGGCAGCGCGAAGGCGCCTATTCGCTGGGCCTGTCGTGGACGAAGACGATGCTGCTGGTGATCCTGCCGCAGGCGGTGCGCAATGTTGCGCCGGACCTGATCGGCAACACGCTGGAGGTGGTGAAGCTGACCTCGATCGCCTCGGTGGTGGCGCTGCCGGAGCTGCTGTACCAGGCGCGCCAGGCACAGAGCGTGACCTACAACCCGACGCCGATCGTCGCCGCGGCGGTGATCTATTTCGTGCTGCTGTGGCCGCTGGTGCGGCTGCTCAGCCGGCTGGAGAACCGGGCGATCGCCGCGCGCTGAAGCGAAAGGCGGGCCGGCGCCGGCAGCACCCGCTCAGCGCTGCTTCCAGGGCAGGCCCGATGCCTTCCAGCCGGCGTTGGTGCCGCGATGGCCGGCGGTATCGAGCGGGCCTTCGAAGCCGTCGGCGACGTTGAAGGCAGCCGCCTGCCCTGCCTGCACGGCCAGCCTGCCGGCAGCCAGGCTGCGCGCGCCCGACCGGCACAGGAAATAGAGTTTCTTCCCGGGCCCCAGGCCGCGTGCCCGAAGCTCCTCGATGAACGCGGGGTTCACCCCCATCGCCGGGAACTGCTGCCATTCCACGGTGTGCAGATCCTTGCCGAGCCCGCCGAGGTCGGGGAAGCCCACGAACAGCAGCTCGGGCGCGGTCCGCACATCGACCAGTTCCGCATCCGGGTCGCGCCGCAGCGCCTCGAATGCCTCGGCCGGCGTCACGTTCGGCACGTCGGTCATGCGCCTTGCTCCCTCGCTCCGGCGCCATGCTAGATCGGAATTACCCGGGGCGGCGATAAAACGCGTTTGCGCGCCGCATCGGCCGCGGCCATCCCGCCTCACGCCCGCCTTCGCCGGGCGCCGATGCAGCGCCGTGGGGCCTTGCCCGGCCTATCGCGATGATGGCGACCCCAACGGGATTCGAACCCGTGTTTGCGCCTTGAGAGGGCGCCGTCCTAGGCCTCTAGACGATGGGGTCAACGCCTCCGGCACGCCGCAGATACGCCAGCCATCCGCCCTAGGCAAGCATCAGCCGGCGGCAACCCCCGGCGCCTTCCCGCCCGATGCCGCGGCCAGGAACGCATCGACGTCGGTCGCCCGCGAATTCCAGCCGGTGACGAAGCGCACGAGGCCCGGGTCGGCGGGCCGCCCCGTCACCGGGAAGCCGCCGCGCGCCAAGCTGTCGCGCACCGCATCGGGCAGGCGCACGAACACCTCGTTGATGTCGGTTGCCTCCACCAGCACCACGCCCGGCAGTTTCCGCAGCCCCGCCGACAGGCGCTGCGCCATGGCATTGGCGTGCAGGGCGTTGCGCCGGGCGAGCTCGCCCTCCAGCATCGCCAGCAGCTGCGCGCTGATATAGCGCATCTTGGAAAACACCTGCCCTGCCCGCAGCCGCCGGTGGCCGAGCCAGCGGTCGAGCGAGGCGGCATGCGGCGAGTTCCGGAAGATCAGCACGGCATCGGCGCACATCGCGCCGTTCTTGGTCGCGCCATAGCTCAGGATGTCGATGCCGGCCCGCCAGCTGATCTCGGCCGGGGTGCAGCCCAGTGCAGCGAAGGCGTTGGAGAAGCGCGCGCCATCCATGTGCAGCACCACGCCATGCCGGCGGCAGATCGCCGAAAGCTCGGCGATGTGGTCGAGCGAATAGACGGTTCCCGCCTCGGCGCCCTGGGTGATCGACACCACCGCGATCGGCGGCGCCTGCAGCCGTTTCGGGTCCTGGGCGGCGAGCACGCGGGCCACATCCTCCGGCCAGAGCTTGCCGTGCCGGCCCGAAAGCCCGATCAGCTTGCCGCCGCCGGCAAAGAATTCGGGCGCGCCGCACTCGGTGCCGAAGACGTGGGCGTGGTCATGGCAGAGGCAGGCCGCGGGCGGCGGCATCGCGGTCGCCAGCGCCAGGGCGTTCGCGGCGATGCCGGTGGCGACGGGGTGGGCGATCACCTCGGTCTCGAAACAGGCGCTGAAGGCGGGGCCAAGCCGCGCCGTGTACTCGTCGGTGCCATAGGCAGCGGCGTCGCCCTCGTTGGCCGCCTGGATCGCTGCCATGACCTCCGGGCAGACGCCGGTGATGTTATCGCTGCGGAACAGCATGCCGTGCCTTCCTTTCGGTGGAATCCGCATAACAGCGCGACCGGCGCCGCCGCGCCACCCCGCGCTCACGCCGCATCGAGCACGACCTCGCGAAACCCGCCGGCGCCCGGCGCCCAGGCACGTGTGCCATCGCTGCCGGTGATCAGCCAGACCAGCGCCTGGTCCCAGGCGCCGGCCATGTCATGCACGGATGGCTCGGCAGGGCCTTCCGGGTGGCTGTGCCACACCCCGATCACGGCGCGGCCGCTGCCGCGGAGCCGCCGCTGCAGGGCAAGATGCATCGCCGTGTCGATTTCGAACCGATCGGGCGCCTCGGCCAGGTTGCTGCTTGGCGCCAGCGCCACCACCCGCCATCGCTCGCCGACCAGCAGGCCGCATGCCTCGGCCGGGCGGGCGGCGTCGGCCAGCGCGCGCATCGCCTGCGCCAGTGCCGCCGGCAGCCGCACCGCCTCGCTCATGGCGCCGCCAGCTCGACCCCGCCGACCGGCAGGTCGCCGAGCCTCAGCACCCGCACCCGGTCGGGCAGGCCGCCACCGGTGACGTGCACGAGCAGCCGCCCGTCGGCGGCGGCGATGCCGGCAATGCGGCTGCCCGCCGGCTCGGCGAGTCGCACCGGCGCGCTCGCGGTCGGCCCCGCAGAGAGCCGCCCCACCACCAGCACGGCCAGCGTCAGGGTGCCAGCCACGATCAGCACGCCCATCACGATGGTCGCCAGCTTCAGCGCGCGATAGGCGGGAGAGTCTATAGTCGCGGCCATGGAATCCCCTTCCGGAACGCTGCGTGCGGTCGCCGGCGCCGAGGCTGCCGGCGGGCGCACCGACCGGTTCCTCGCCGACAGTTTCCAGGGCCTGTCGCGGGCACGTGTCAAGGCGCTGATCGCGGCAGGGCTTCTGTCGCGCGACGGTGCCGTGCTGCGCGACCCCTCGGCGCCGGTGCGGGCCGGTGCCGCCTATGCGCTGGCGGTGCCGGCGCCGGCGCCCGCCACCCCCGTGGCCCAGCACATCCCGCTTTCGGTGCTGTTCGAGGATTCCGATCTGATCGTGGTCGACAAGCCGCCCGGCCTCGTGGTGCACCCCGCTCCCGGCAACCCGGACGGGACACTGGTGAACGCGCTGATCGCGCATTGCGGCGGTTCCCTCACCGGCATCGGCGGCGAGGCGCGGCCCGGCATCGTGCACCGGCTCGACAAGGACACTTCCGGCGTGATGGTCGCGGCCAAGACGCAAGCGGCGCACGAGGCACTGTCGAGACTGTTCGCGAGCCGGGCCGGGCTGGAGCGGCGGTATCTCGCCGCGGTCTGGGGCCTGCCGCCGGCCGAAGGCAGGATCGAGGCGCCGATCGGGCGCGACCCGGCCGAGCGCAAGCGCATGGCGGTGGTGGCCCGCGGCGGCAAGCCGGCGGTCACGCATTTCCGGCGGGTGGAAGCATTCGGCACCACCGCCGCCCTGCTGGAATGCCGGCTGGAAACCGGGCGCACGCACCAGATCCGGGTGCATCTGGCGCATGCCGGCCATCCGCTGCTGGGCGATCCGGTGTATCTGCGGCGCCTGCCGGCCGCTGCGCGCGCGCTGAAGGAGGAAATGCGGCGGGAACTTTCCGGCTTCCCCCGCCAGGCGCTGCATGCGGCAAGCCTCGGCTTCGTGCACCCGACGACCGGTGCGGCGCTGCGCTTCGAGGCGCCCCTGCCCGCCGACATTGAGGCTCTGCTGGGTCGGCTGCGGGCGCTTGCGGGTTGACCGAAGCAGCGGCAAAGCGGACCGGGTGAGTCCGGTTTTGCTTGCAATCCGGACCGGTTTTGTCCATGATGCGTTAGCACTCATGGGTGTGGAGTGCCATCACCCACCGTGACAGGCACCGCACCCGAATGAGGCGCCGTCCCTCGGCTTCGCGCGGGGGCCGGAAACAGTAACGACCGATGGCGGGCCGAACCCGCCGCAGAACCCGAACCGACAGGTGAACGACGATGGCGTCCGCGGTCTTCCCGATCGCACCCGAGGGCAACCTCTCCCGCTATTTGTCCGAGATCCGGCGCTTCCCGATGCTGACGCCGGAGGAGGAGTACAACCTCGCCAAGCGCTGGCGGACCGAGGAGGATCTGGAGGCCGCGCACCGCCTGGTCACCAGCCACCTCCGGCTGGTGGCGAAGATCGCCATGGGCTATCGCGGCTATGGCCTGCCGCTGGGCGAACTGATCAGCGAAGGCAATGTCGGCATGATGCAGGCCGTGAAGCGGTTCGACCCCGACCGCGGTTTCCGGCTTGCGACCTATGCGATGTGGTGGATCAGGGCTGCGATCCAGGAATACATCCTGCACTCGTGGTCGCTGGTGAAGATGGGAACCACGGCGGCGCAGAAGAAGCTGTTCTTCAATCTGCGCCGACTGAAGGGCCAGATGCAGCAGATCGACGATGGCGACCTGCCGCCCGAGGCGGTGAAGAAGATCGCCCGCGACCTTGATGTGCCGGAAGCCGACGTGGTCAGCATGAACCGCCGGCTGACCGCGCCCGACCACAGCCTGAACGCGCCGGTGCGCGCCGATGGCGATGGCGAGTGGCAGGACTGGCTGGTCGACGATTCGGAAAGCCAGGAAACCGTGCTGGGCGAGGCCCAGGAATTGAATGGTCGCAAGGCGTTGCTGGCGAATGCGCTGAAGACGCTGAATGATCGCGAGCGGCACATCCTGATCGAGCGGCGGTTGAAGGACAACCCGACCACGCTCGAGGAGCTGTCGCAGATCTACGGCATCAGCCGCGAACGGGTGCGCCAGATCGAGGTGCGCGCGTTCGAGAAACTGCAGAAGAGCATGAAGGCGCAGGTCGCCGCCCGCCAGGCCGAGGTGGCGGGCCGGCTCGCTCCCTGACGCCGCCCGCCTCGACGGCTCCGGCGCGCGGAGGTGCGCCGGGCCATCAGGGAGTCTGCCTAATCCCTTGAACCCGCGGCAGACTCCTCGGACTCGCCCCACTCCGCCACGAGTGCCGCGCGGCGCGCCTCGAGGCCTGACCGGCGGGCCGCCGCCTGGGCATCGACCGAGAGGCCAGAGGCCAGCGGCAGCAGCGTCTTCAGCAGCAGGCCGCCGGCGGCGCCGGCCCAGGCCAGCCCGAGCGTGCGCCAGTCGGTCAGCAGCGCGAGACTATCGGAAAGCCCGTGGCCGCCGCGCCAGAGTTCGGCGAGCGATGGCGCGAGTCCGGCGAGATTGAGGAACAGGATCGCGCGCGCCCCCGGCCGGCCCGGCGCCGGATCCAGCATCCAGGCAAGGCCCGACGGCAGCAGGCCGAATGCCAGCAGCAGGCCGGTCGGCAGCGCATAGGACATCACGACGCCGGCACCAAGGCCGAGCCCGATCAGCACCCAGGCGCCCCCGCCCGTCGCCCCCGTCTTAGCCCCCGTCTTAGCCCCCGTCTTCGCCCCCTTCTTCGCCGTTGCCTTGGCCTTGCCTGCCGCCATCGCTGACCCACCCGTCTCCGACCGCTGCGGCTCAGCCGGCCGCGAGCCACAAGGCGATGCCGAGCAGGCAGGTCACGCTGACCCCGGCCGCCGCCTGCTCGCCGGCGGCGCGCGCCTGTGCCCGGCGGAGCGGTGCCCCGGCCGCGATCGCCGCCAGCTCGGCATCGATCCCCGCAAGCT
>JADYYZ010000510.1 GCA_020853405.1 Acetobacteraceae bacterium | reverse complement strand
TTCGTCGAGGCGCGCGGCTTCCGGCTGGAGCGCGAGTTCCCCCTTGCCGAACGGCCGATGGTGCCGAACGCGCCCGAGCAATGCCGCTATCGCAGCTACCTGTTCCGGCGGGTGGACGATGGCGCCTGACACGTTCGGCCACCATCTGCGTGGCCTGGCCAGGGCCTCGGCGCGCCGGGTCCTGCCCGATCCTGCCCTTGCCTGGCTGCGCGGGCGGCTGAGCCGCCCGATGGTCGAGGTCGTCGCGGCGGACGGATCGACGCAAGCCCGCCTCGAATGGGAGATGATGCCTGACACCGATGCGGTATGGGGGGGAGCAGAGGGCTGGTCGCACGCCTCGATCGCCGCCCGCCAGGTCGCGAAGTGGGACGCGTTCCTGGCCGCGATCGCGCCACCGCTGCCGATCGGAAGGTCGCACGAGGCCGCCCCGGATGCCGAGCTCGATGTCTCGGCGCACAACACGGCGATGAGCTTCGCCTATGTGCTGGGGCGGGTGCTGGCGGAAGCCGCACCCGCCGCGCCATCCATCCTGGATTGGGGCGGCGGCATCGGCCACTACTACCGGTATGCCCGTGCGCTGTTTCCCGACAGCCGGTTCGACTATGTCATCAAGGATTTCGCCGAACTGTGCGAGGCGGGTGCGGCGCGCAACCAGGGCGCCCGGTTCGTTGCCACCGACGAGACGGCGCTGGCAGGTCGCCATGACCTTGTGTTCGCGTCCAGTTCGCTGCACTACGCGCGCGATGTGTTCGGCCTGCTCGACCGGCTGGCCGCCGCCAGCTTCCGCTACCTGTTCGTCACCCGCACCCCGTTCGTGGAACAGTCCGAGGATTTCGTGGTGGTGCAGCGCCCGCACCGCTACGGCTACATGACGGAATATGCCGGCTGGTTCCTCAATCGCGGGAAGTTCGAGAAATTCCTGGCCGGGCGCGGGTTGGCGCTGGAGCGGGAATTCATGCTGGCGGAACGCCCGCACGTGCCGAACGCGCCGGAGCAGTGCCGTTATCTCGGCCTGCTGTTCCGCCGCCAGTCCGGCTGAGGCCGCGTGCGCATCCTGATCATCAACACCGACTATCCGGTGTTCCTGCGCCAGCTCTACGGCGGGAACCCGGACCTCGATCGCGCCGCCTACGCGCGCCAGATGCAGGTGCGAAACGCGAGTTTCTTCGGCGTGTTCGACGCCTATTCGCACGGCTTTGCCGCCGGCGGCCACGACGCCAGCGAGGTGCACGCCAACAACGGCCCGATGCAGCGCGCCTGGGCCGAGGAGCACCAGCTGCGGCCGCCCTCGAGCTCGCGGCTGCGGGGACGAATCCGCTTCCATGCGCGGCGCGTCGCGAACCGGCTGCTGCCGCGCCCGTTCGATACCAGGAACGTGCTGCGCAGCCCCTTTCCGATCGAGCCCTGGCAGCTGGTGGACGTGCTGGACGCCCAGGTCAGGCACATCCGCCCCGACGTGATCCTGAACCAGTCGGTGAGCGAGGTCGGCTCGGACGTGCTGGCGCCGATGCGGGGCCAGGCGCGGCTGGTGGTCGGCCAGATCGCCTCGCCGCTGCCCGACAACGACGACTATCGCGCCTATGACCTGATGGTCTCGTCGCTGCCGAACTTCGTTTCCCACTTCCGCGCGCTCGGCAAGCGGGCCGAGCTGAACCGGCTGGGGTTCGACGCCAGGGTGCTCGACGCGCTCGGCCAGGTGCCGCGCGATGTCGAGGTCTCGTTCGTCGGCAGCCTGTCGCCGGCGCACCCCGGGCGCGCGCGGCTGGTGGAATTCCTGGCCGGGCGCACCGAGCTCGACATCTGGGGCAACGGGCTCGAGCAGTTTCCCCTGAGCTCGCCGATCCACCGCCGCTACCACGGCGAGGCGTGGGGGCTCGACATGTTCCGGGCGCTGGCGCGCTCGAAGATCACGCTGAACTGCCATATCGGCATCGCCGGCGACTTCGCCAACAACATGCGCCTTTATGAAGCCACCGGTGTGGGCAGCCTGCTGATCACCGACCGCAAGGCGAACATCGCCGAGATCTTCGAACCGGGCGAGGAGATCGTGACCTACGACAGTTTCGAGGAGTGCCTGGCGCTGATCGAGCAGTACCGAAAGGACGAGCCGGCGCGGGCACGCATCGCCGCGGCCGGGCAGCGGCGCACGCTGGCCACGCACCGCTATCGCGACCGGACCGCCGAACTGGCCGCCCTGTTCGGCGCCTGCCTGGACGCGGGGCGGGCATGACGCACGACCCATCGCCTCCGCCCGCGGTGGCAAAGAAACTCACCGTCTACGAGCCGCAGGCGCTGCTCGGCGGTTTTGCGCGCACGCTCCGCACCGCCGCCCAGGAGCTCCGCGCCAGCCGCTACCTGATCTGGAAACTGTTCGTGCGCGACTTCCACGTGCAGTTCCGCCAGAAGATCTTCGGCTATTTCTGGACCATCATCGCGCCGTTCTTCGCGGTGTTCGGCTTCGTGCTGCTGCACGCCGCCGGCATCCTGTCGCCGGGCGACACGGGCGTGCCCTATCCGCTCTATGTGTTCGTGGGGCTGACCACCTGGGGCACGCTCGCCAGCACCATCACCGCGGTCAGCAACGGCCTGGTGGCGCAGGGCGAGCTGATCCTGAAGACCAGCGTGCCGAAGATCGCGCTGGCGGTGGCGGCACTGGCGCAGGTGCTGTACACGATCGTCGTCCAGCTGGCCACGATCGCGGTGCTGATGCTGCTGTCCGGCGTTGCACCCAATCCGGCCTCCGTGCTGTTCATCCCGGCGCTGCTGCCGATGCTGCTGCTGGGGCTTTCGGTCGGCCTCGTCACCAGCGTGGTCGGCAGCATCGCGCGCGACCTTGCCAGCATGATCCAGACCGCGCTGTCGCTCCTGATGTTCCTGACCCCGGTGATCTTCGTCGCCAGCACGGTGGCCAATCCGTGGATCCGGATGCTGATCTGGCTGAACCCGCTGACCTACCTGGTCGAGGTGCCGCGGGCGCTGCTGCTGCACGGCGAAACCGCGTTCTGGCCGCAATATCTTCTGGTCTCGGCAGCGTCGCTCGTGGTGCTGGCGCTTGCCGTCAGGGGCTTCTACCTGGTGCAGGACCTGGTGGCGGAGCGGCTGTGATGGGCGAACCCGCGGTCCGCGTCGATGGCATCTACAAGAAGTTCGGGCTGACCACGCGCGAGGCGCTGCGCTATGGCCTGATCGATGCCGGCCGCCGCCTGGTCGGCCGGACAAAGGATTCCGAGCATCTGCGGCCCGGCGAATTCTGGGCGCTGCAGGATGTGTGCTTCGAGCTGGCGCCGGGCGAGTCGATCGGCATCATGGGCGTCAACGGTTCCGGCAAGACGACGCTTTTGCGTATCCTGAACGGCGCCTTTTCGCCCGATCGTGGCCGTGCCGAGCTGCGCGGCCGGGTTGGTGCCCTGATCGCCGCCGGCGCCGGCTTCGCGCCGATGCTGACCGGGCGCGAAAACGTCTACATCAACGGCTCGCTGCTCGGCATGAGCCGCCAGCAGCTCGACCGCCAGTTCGACGCCATCGTGCACTGGTCGGGGCTCGAGCAGTTCATCGACATGCCGGTGAAGCACTATTCCAGCGGCATGGCGGTACGGCTCGGCTTCGCGGTCGCGATCCTGGGCGAGCCCGACGTGCTGCTGGTCGACGAGGTGCTGGCGGTCGGCGATGCGGGGTTCCAGAAGCGCTGCTACGAACGTATCCACCAGATCATCCGCAACGGCACCGCGGTGGTGTTCATCTCGCACGCCGTCGGCGCGATCTGGGCGATCTGCCGCAAGGGCCTGTTCCTTGACAAGGGGGTCTCCAGCGGCGTCATCAGCGTGCAGGACATGGCGCGCCGCTATGAACTGGCGAACTATCGCACCATGCGTGACCAGGCCGATGCCGATGCCTCCGGCGCCGGGCAGTCGCTGTCGCTTGGCGCGCGCGCGAGCAAGGCCGGCTTGATCCATGGGCTGGAAACCTGCGATGCGAAGACCGGCAGGCCGAAATCCGAATTCGCCTTCCGCGAGCCGATCATGCTTCGTATGCGCTTCCGCCTCGAGGAGGACGTGCCCGACATGGTGGTTCGTTATGCGTTCGATGCGGTGCACTACAAGTTCATCGCCGCGACCGACAACGCCTATGCCGACGGCGACGGCATCGTAGCCCTCGGCAAGGGCGAACACACCGCGAGCGTCGTGCTGGAGGCCCCCGCCTTCCGCCCCGGCGCCTATCAGGCGCACTGTTCGATCGGCCGCAAGTCGGTGGGCATCCATCTCGACTATATCGCGGCGGCCGCCTCGTTCGTGATCCAGCCGCCCGAGGATCGCCTGTTCTACGACGACGACAGCCCGGCGGTGATGCATCTCGACGCGCGGCACCGGCTGCTGGAAGGAGAGTCCGCGTGACGCTCGCCGGCCTGCTGCGCGCCGCCTTCGCCCCGGCGCGCCGCCCACAAGCCACCTCCCTGCACCGGAAACTGGCGGCGAACCTCGCGATCCTGGGCGACGGCTTCGGCCAGTCGCGCACCTTCGACGATGGCCGGCCGGTCGATGCCGGGGGCCAGCCGATCCCCTGGTTCACCTATCCCGCGATCGAGTTCCTGTCGCGCTATGCGATGCGGGGCTGGGAGGTGTTCGAGTACGGCTGTGGCCAGTCGACCTTCTGGTGGGCAGGGCGCGGCGCGCTTGTGACATCGGTCGAGCACGACGCG
>JADYYZ010000509.1 GCA_020853405.1 Acetobacteraceae bacterium | reverse complement strand
GGAAGGCAGGAACGCATAAGGCGCCACGCGCTGCGTAGGCTTTTGATTTCCAAGCGGATGACACACGTCCCAAAATCCAAGATCGAGCCAGGGGCGCGTGTCGGGCGCATCTCTGGCTTCGAGACCAAACAGACTCCGAATGGCCCGTTCGGGACGGATGGCTGGTGCATGCTTGGCGCCGACGCTCGGATACGCCTCACTCTTACAGGCGTAACTGAGCACGACGATGTCGGACGCCTCGCCCAGCAAGGCCATATGCACGGTGCCCGTGTCGCCCCACAGGCCTAACAGCGTGCATTGGCCGCCGACCAGGAGATCGATCGCGAGATGCCAGCCCTCGTCGGCGACGCTCGCGCGCGGCCACGGCCAGTGCCGTTCGGCTCTTTCAAGATGGGGGATGGTGTCCAGCAGGTTCATCCGAGCAGCCTAGCGACGTTCTGAAAGCCGATGACGAGGGTCGAAGGCATGTAGATTCCGGCTACGAACACGATCGCGAGATGCGCGAACATCGGAACATAGGACGCCCGCGTCGGCTCGCTGGCTCCGCGCGGGTCGCCAAATGCCACGCTGTTGAGCCGAAGGAACAGACCGCCCAGCGCCACGAGAATGCCGAGCGCAAGAACGACCGCCAGCCACGGTTGGCGAGCGAAGGTCGAACTCACCACCAGGAACTCGCTCATGAAGATGCCGAGCGGCGGGAGGCCCGCAATGGCTACGACGCCAAGTACCAAGCCCCAGCCGAGCACAGGGTGCGTGACCGTCAGCCCGCTGATGTCGGCGATCTTCTGCGTGCCCTTAGCTTGAGCGATGTGGCCGACCGCGAAGAAGATCGCCGACTTGGTCAGCGAATGCATCGTCATATGTAATAGGCCGGCGAAATTCGCGAGCGGCCCCCCCATGCCGAAGGCGAAGACGATGATTCCCATATGCTCGATCGACGAGTAAGCGAACATGCGCTTGATATCGCGGCGCCGGTACAGCATGAACGCGGCGAAGACGCAGGAGATCAACCCCATCGTCACCATCAGCGGGCCAGGTGCGATCGCCGCCGGATTGAGCGCCAGCAGCATCTTGAACCGCAACAGCGCGTAGAGTGCGACGTTCAAGAGCAGACCGGAGAGCACCGCAGAAATCGGCGTCGGGCCCTCGGCGTGCGCATCAGGCAGCCAGGCATGCAGCGGCGCAAGCCCGACCTTTGTGCCGTAGCCGAGCAGCAGGAACACGAACGCGACGTTCAGCAGCGCCGGATCGAAACTGCCCGCCCGGGCGACCAGCAGGGTGAAGATCATCGCGTCGTGGAAACTGCCCAGCACCGGCTGTGCCGCCATGTAGACCAGGATGGTGCCGAACAGCGCCAGCGCGATGCCGACGCTGCCCAGGATGAAGTACTTCCAGGCCGCCTCCAGCGCCTCGTGCGTGCGATAAAGACCGACCATCAGCACCGTGGTGAGCGTCGCGATCTCGACCGCGACCCACATCAGGCCGATATTGTTGGATACGAACGCGAGGTTCATCCCGAACATCATCAGCTGGTACATCGCGTGGTAGAAGCGCACGAACACCGCTGAAAGCCGCCCGGTCTCGAGCTCGTGGCCGATATAGCCGGCACTGAAGACGCTGGTGGTGAAGCCGATCAGCGCGGTCAGCACGATGAAGACGATGTTGAGGTCATCGACCAGCAGGTAGTCGCCGGGCGGCGGCCGCTGCCCGACCAGGAGCGCGACCGAAGCGGCGAGCGACGCCGCGCAGCCGAGCACGTTCAGCTGCGCGGTCAGCCGGTATCCCGGCAGCAGCGCCAGAAGCGCCGCCGCGACCAGCGGCAGCACCACCACGAGCTCGACCGGGGCGGGGGTGCTCATCGCTGCTCGCCGCGGAACCGGTCGAGGGCCGCGACATCGACGGTGTCGAACCGCTCGCGGATGCGGAACAGGAACACGCCGATCACGATGAAGGCGATCAGCACCGAGAACGCGACGCTGATCTCGACCACCAGCGGCATCCCCTTGGCCCCCGTCGCGGCCAGGATCAGCCCGTTCTCCAGCGCCATGAAGCCGACCACCTGGCCGACCGCGTTGCGGCGCGTCACCATCAGCAGCAGCCCGAGCAGGATCACCGAAAGCGCGAACGCCAGATCCTCGCGCGCCAGCGCATCGGCCATCGCGGTCACCCGCAGCATCAGCACCAGGGAAAGTGCCACCAGCGCCATGCCGACCAGCATGGTGGCGCCGATGCCGACCACCGGCTCGACCTCGCGGTGGATGCCGAGCTCGCGGATGATGCGCAGCAGCGCCAGCGGCACGATGACCGTCTTGAACACCAGCGCGATGCCGGCGGTGATGAACAGGTGCGGCGCGTCCTGCACGAAGGCCTGCCAGGCGACCGATGCGCTCAGCAGCAGCGCGTGCAGGGCATAGACCTTGACCAGCGCCGTCAGCCGGTCCTGGTAGAGCAGCATGAAACTGGCCAGCACCAGCGAACCCGCCAGCAGATGCGCGATATCGAAGGCCAGGCCCTGGGCCATGCCGGCGCCGATCACAGCGTCCTCGAGACGAACAGCAGCAGCGTCGCAAGCAGTGCCAGCATCAGCGCGGCACCGAGGAATTCGGGCACCCGGAACACCCGCATCTTGGCGATCGACACCTCGAACACCGCAAGCAGCGCGCCGCCGGCGCCGAGCTTCGCAAGGTAGAATGCAAGCGCCGGCAGGAAGGCGCCCGCGGTGCTGCCGCCCGGCGCGATGCCCCAGGGTATGAACATGCAGGCGATCAGGGAGATGTAAAGCAGCAGTTTCAGCGACGCCGCCAGCTCGATCATCGCCAGGTGCCGGCCGGAATACTCCAGCACCATCGCCTCGTGCACCATCGTCAGTTCCAGGTGCGTCGCCGGGTTGTCGACCGGGATGCGCGCGTTCTCGGCGATCGCGACCATCACCAGCGCGATCAGCGCGAGCCCGAGCGAGACGCGCAGGCCGATGCCGGGCGCGGTCAGCGCCGCCGCCACCGCCGAAAGCTGCGTGGTGCCGGTCATCAGCGCCAGCGTGAACACCATCAGCATCATCGCCGGCTCCGCGAGCGAGGAGATCATCATCTCGCGGCTGGAGCCGATGCCGCCGAAACTGGTGCCGACATCGAGCCCCGCGAGTGCCAGGAAGAAGCGGGCACTGCCGAGAAGCGCCACGATCGCGATCAGGTCGGCGGTCCAGCTGAACACCAGCCCGGTCGCGAAGGTCGGCACCAAGGCGGCACCGACCCAGGTCGCCGCGAACACCACATAGGGCACGACGCGGAACAGCCAGCTCGCGTTGTCGGCCAGCACGACCTCCTTGCGCGCGAGCTTGGCAAGGTCGCGATAGGGCTGAAGCACCGGCGGCCCCTGCCGGCGAAGCAGCCGCGCCTTGATCTTGCGCACGAGGCCGGTCAGCCCCGGTGCCAGCAGCAGCACCAGCGCCATCTGCGCGCCCTGCACCAGAAGGGCGGCGATCAGGCCCATAGCGCCAGCGCCAGCAGCAGCCCGACGAGGCTCAGGAACACCAGCGACAGATAGCGGCGGATGGTCAGGAACTGGAGCGCGTTCATCCGCTCGGCCGCCAGCGCGATGGCGCCTGCCAGCGGCGTGTACAGCCGCGACCAGAACGGGTCATCCTGCTCGACCACAAGTCGTGCCGCCGAAAGCGAGCCGGGCGGCGGCACCGTGATGTGCTCGCGCACCGCGAACAGGTTTCGCGCGAACACGCGCCGGATCGGCTGGGCAAAGCCCGGCCCGCCATATTGCGCGAGCGGTACCGCGCCGGCGAAGCCGCAGCTCCAGGCAGGCCCGCGGCGCAGCCGGCGCGAGGCGAGGCGGTGGATCACCCAGGCGGCAAGCATGGCCGAGGCGGCGATGAAGACCAGCAGCAGCAGGCCATTATAGCTGTTCGCGCCAGGCTGCAGCGGCACCAGCGACAGCCAGGGGGTGGCTGCCTGGCGCGGCAGGCCGGCACCCGCCAGCAGCACGGCGACCGGGCCGAGCGCATCGACCACGAACCCCGGCAGCACCCCGGCCAGCACGCACAGCCCGCCCAGCAGGCACATCGCCGCCCGCGAGAAATGATCGGCCTCGTGGGCGGCGCTGGCCGCCTCGCTTCGCGGCCGACCCAGGAAGGCGATGCCGAAGGCGCGCACGAAGCAGGCACCGGCCAGCGCCGCCGCCAGCGCCAGCATCCCGCCGACGGCGGGGGCGGCGATCTTCAGCCCCCATTGCGGCAGATCCGGGCTTTGCAGGATCGCCTGGAACAGCAGCCACTCCGAGGCGAAGCCGTTCAGCGGCGGCAGCGCCGAGATCGCCACCGCGCCGACCAGGAAGGCAAGCGTCGTCGTCGGCATGCGGTGGATCAGCCCGCCCAGCCGCTCCATGTCGGCAAGCCCGGTCGCCGCCAGCACGCTGCCGGCGGCAAGGAACAGCATGCTTTTGAACAGCGCGTGGTTCAGCACGTGGAACAGCGCCGCGGTCAGCGACAGTGCCGCCAGCACCTCCATGCCGTTCGCCTTGAAGGCCAGCGCAAGGCCAAGGCCGGCGAAGATCACGCCGATGTTCTCGATCGTGCTGTAGGCGAGCACCACCTTGAGGTCGGTCTCGAGCATCGCCTGCAGGATGCCGACCACCGCGGTCAGCCCACCCAGCACCAGCAGCACCATGCCGGCCCACCATGGCGGCACGCCCATGAGGTCGAAGCCGACGCGTACGAAGCCGTAGACCGCGACCTTGGTCATCACGCCGCTCATCAGCGCCGAGACGTGGCTGGGGGCGGCCGGGTGGGCCAGCGGCAGCCAGACATGCAGCGGCAGCAACCCGGCCTTGGAGCCGGCACCGAGCAGCATCAGCCCCAGCACGGCAGCGACCAGCAGCGGCGGATGCGTGGTCGCGCGCATGGCGGCGAAGGCATAGTTGCCGGCCGGCCCGGCCAGCAGGCCGAACGCGAACAGCAGCGACAGCGTGCCGAAGCCCGCCATCAGCAGATAGACGTAGCCGGCGCGCTGGCTCGCCGCTTCGTGGTGCCGGGCCAGCACCAGCACCCACGACACCACCGACATCAGCTCCCAGGCAAGCAGGAAGGTGAACGCATCGGCGGCCAGCAGCACCAGCACGATCGCGCCCAGGAAGAGAGGCAGAAGCGGCGCAAGCCGCGCCGATGCCGGGTCGTGCCCGGCATAGCCGAGCGCGAACAGGCTGGCGGCGGTGCCACCCAGTCCGGCGACCACAAGGAAGAACGCCGACAGCGCATCGAGCCTGAGATGCGTGCCAAGCCAGGGCAGGCCGACCGGCAGCACGATGCTCTGCGGCGTTGGCGCCGCCGTCAGCAGCCAGCCGCCCGCCAGCACCAGGATCAGCGCCGAACAGGCAAGGCACAGACCATGCAGCGCAAAGGCGTGAGCCTCCTGCCTCGCGCTACCGGCGGCACCGATGCGCAGCAGCACGATCGCCGCGCCGGCCGCGAACAGCACCGGCACGATCGCCGCCAGCAGCGGCAGCGCCGCCATCACCGGTGCCGCCACCGCCGGCACCGCCGGCACCGCCATCGCTGGTCCCGCATATGCGGGCTGCGCGCCAGAACCATTCCCGCCATCCGCCCTCGAGACAAGGCAGGCCGCGTCGCCCGCGGCCGCCCCATGCATGGAGCCGCCAGCATGGCGCCTTGCGCGGTGCCATCTCAACCCCGCAGGCGCGCATGCGCGATGCGCCGTCTGGCGCGCTGGACGATTCCGCGCCTATCGTTGCAGCCCTGCTCAGGCTGCCGCGGATTAGCCAGAATTCGATCCCGCGCGGCGCCGCATTCCGCCCGGAGCCTGATGCCATGGCTGCGCCCCGTTTCCTGTGCAAGACCGAACTCGCGGGCCTCGCGCGCGTCACCTGGGAAGAGCGGCCGGTGATCGCCGAGCATGCACGGCTCTCCGCCGCGATCGCGGAACGGGCGCCGGGGGCTGCCGGGCTGCTGGCCGAGCCGGTGGCATCGACGAACGCCATCAGCTGGTACGCCGAGGGCAATGGCGAGGCGGAACCGCTGACCGCGCTGTCGCCGGCCCGCCGCGCCGAAGCCGAGCGCCAGCTCGCGGCGGCACTTGCGGCGCTGCGGCCGGTGCTCGACGACCCCGACCTCGGGCCGCTGGCGCGCCGTGCCCTGGTGCTGCCCGAGGCCGACCGCATCATGCTGCTGGACGAGCGGCCGGTGCTGACCGGCTGGGGCCTCGCGCCGCCCGACAAGGCAGCGAATGCGGCGGGCCTTGCCGAGCAGCTGCGCGCCGTGCTGGGCCGGCACGTGCCGGCCTTTTCCGGCACCGACAGCACGTTCTTCGCGGCCGCCGCCCAGCCGGCACCCGCACCACCGCCGCAAGCGCCGGCAGCGTCCCCTTCCGTGCTGCCGCCGGCACCGCCGCCGCCGGCACAGCCGCCGCCGGCACAGCCGCCGCTTGGCCAGCCGCCGCTTGGCCAGCCATCCCCGCCGCCGCCCGCCGCCGGTCCCTCGCGCAGCTGGTGGATGCTGCCGGCAGCGCTCGGCATCGCGCTGGTGTTCCTGCTGCTCGGCTTCTTCCTGGCCTGGCGGATCGTCGAGATGCAGGCGCGCGAGCCGCTGGCTGCCGAGCTGCTGGATGAAGCCCGCGTGCGCGCGCAGATCGAGATGCAGCGCCAGACCAACGCCGCGTTGCAGGCCGAGATCGAGCGCGCGCGCCAGGCGCTGGCCGGCAACATCTGTCGCCCGGAAGGGCCGCTGACACCGGGCCTGCTGCCGCCGTCGATGACGCCGGTGCCGCCCGGCGCGCTGCCGCCGCCGGCCGGCAGCCCAGCCGTGCCCCCAGGCACGACACCGGGCACCACGCCGGGCACTACACCGGGCACCACGCCGGGCGGCCAGGCCCAGACGCCGGCACCGGCGGCACCCGGCGCGCCGCCGGTGCAACCCGGCACCGTGACGCCGCAGCCGCAGCCGTTCCGCGGCAGCCTCGCCCAGCTGCTGGACCAGGCGGTGGTGCTGATCCTGGCGTTCGGCGAGCAGGGGCGCGGCCATGGCTCCGGCTTCTTCATCGCCCCCGACCTGGTGCTGACCAACGCCCACGTCGCCGGCCACGACAACCGCCTGTTCGTGCTGAACCGCGCCTTCCGCCAGCCGCTGGAGGCGGAACTGGTGGCCAGCACGCGCCAGCCGGGCGAGGAAGCCGAGGTCGGCAGCCCCGACTTCGCGCTGCTGAGGCTGCGCGGCGCGCCCGCGGTGCAGCCGCTCGGCCTCACCACGGTGGCCGAGAAACTGCAGGACGTGGTGGCCGCCGGCTTCCCCGGCCAGGTGGTGCGGATGGATGCCAACATGGAGACCCTGCTGCGCGACCTGACCGGCACGCCGCCCGACCTGGTGCTGACCACCGGGGTGATCAGCGCGATCCAGCAGACCCAGGGCGGGCTTACCGTGATGCCGCACACGGCGTCGATCTCGCCGGGCAATTCGGGCGGGCCGCTGGTCGATCGCTGCGGCCGCGTGGTCGGCGTCAACACCTTCGGCCGCCGCGCCGAGGGCTTCGCCGATCGCGTCAACTACGCCCAGAAGATCGACGAGGCGCTGGCGTTCCTGCAACGCGCCGGCGTCACCGGCGTCACGCCGCTGACCGGGCCGTGCGAGCCGCAGATGCCGGCAACGGCGCTGCCGCCGGCCCCGCCCGGGGCGCCGGCGCCGGCGCCGGGTGCGACAGCACCGCCGGGCGGCAGCCTCCCTGCCGTCCCTGGCCCGACGCCGCCCGCGCAGCCCCCGCCTGCCCAGGCCCCGCCTGCCCAGGCCCCGCCTGCCCAGGCCCCTCCGGCACCAGCCCAGGCCACCCCGCCGGCGCCCGCGGTGCCGACAGCGCCCGCGGCGCCGGCAGCGCCCGCGGCGCCGGCAGCGCCCGCGACCCCCCGCTAGCACCGGGGCCGAAGAATGCCCGGCAGCCTGATCGCCGCCACCTACGCCCGCGACCTGACGCCGCTGTCGGTCGCCGGCCAGCCGGTGGCGCAGGCCTGGGCACAGCTCGACGCCTATCTGCGCCGCACCCGCGGTCCCGACCACGCCGCGCTGTTCGCCGAGCCGAATTTCGACCCCGAATCCGGCCGCACCGACTGGTATGGCGAGGGCACCGGCACGGCGCAGGCGCTCGATGCGCTGGACCAGGCGGCCCGTGCCGCCGCACTCGACCGGCTCGATACGCTGCGCCGCGACATCGAGGCCGAGGCGGCGGGGCTTGCCGCCTCCAACCGC
The DNA here is from genome assembly GCA_020853405.1 of Acetobacteraceae bacterium. GTDB lineage: Bacteria > Pseudomonadota > Alphaproteobacteria > Acetobacterales > Acetobacteraceae > JADYYZ01. Next base: position 1,034 of record JADYYZ010000509.1, on the reverse strand, counting down.
CCCGCCGAGTCGGCGCTGGGCGAGGTCCTGCGCGCGGCCCTCAGGATTCCCAGTACCGGCTTCGTGCGCGTGATCGGCACCCAGCCGGTGCTGTTCGGCTGGGGGCACGAGCAAGGCGGCCAGAGCGTCACGCCGGAGGCGCTGGTGCGCCTGGTTGCCGCGCCTGCGCCACCGCCGGCGTCAGCGCCGCCCCCGCCCCCGCCCCCGCCCCCGCCGGCCGCTGCCGTCGCCACCGCCCCCGCCGCCGCGCGGGTGGCAGAAGGCGGCAGCCTGCTTCGCTGGCTGCCTGGCGCGCTGGTCGCGCTGCTGCTGCTTCTGCTGCTTCTGCTGCTGCTGTTGCTGCTGTTCGACCCGTTCGGCTGGTTCCGCGTGCCGCCGATCCAGTGCCTGATCCCGCGCGCCCAGGTCAGCCTGCTCGATGAGCAGCGGGCATTGCAGCGCGAGGAGGAGGCGATGCGCAACGAGCTCGCGCGCATCCGCCAGGAGCTCGGCGCGCGGCGGCTCGCCTGCCCGCCGGTCCCGCCGCCGCCGCAGCGCCCGGCCGAGGTGCCGCGCCCGCAGGCCCCGCCCGCTGCCCAGCGGCCGCCCGCCCCCAGCCCGGACGTCGAGCGTGCCGAGCGCGAGCGCGCCCAGACCGGGCGGATGCAGATCATCCTGGCCTGGGACGACCAGAACGACCTCGATCTTTCGGTGCGCTGCCCGAACGGCCAGGTCATCGCCTTCGACAGCCGGCAGGGCTGCGGCGGCGTGCTCGATGTCGACCGCAACAGCCCCGACCAGCCGCGCACGCGCAGCCCGGTCGAGAACATCGCCTGGACCGCCGAGCCGCCGCGCGGCCGCTATGTCGTGTATGTCACCCACTATGCGCGCCAGGGCGGGCCGCCCAGCAGCCCCTGGCGCGTGACGGTGCGCATGACCGGCCAGCCCGACCGCACCTATTCCGGCAACGTCGCCGCCGGCCAGCGGGTGCAGGTGACGACCATCGACTGGCCGCCCGCCGGCGGCACGCCGGGGCGCTGAGCGATGCGCCGCGC
>JADYYZ010000508.1 GCA_020853405.1 Acetobacteraceae bacterium | reverse complement strand
TCGTTCTGGCCGCGCGGGTTGATCGCCGAGGAGAGCGCGATCCGCTCGCTCGGCAGCCCCATCTCGACCATCGCCCGCACCACCGTCTCGGCGTTGCGGCGGGTCTCGTTCACGGCCAGCGCCGTTTCCACCGCCGGGCCCTGGGTCGCGCTCACCGCCACCACGTCGAAGGTCGAGCCGGGCGCGCGGTCGACCGCCGAGGCGAGCGCGTTGTAGAGCGGCTGGCGCCAGGCCAGGTCCGGCCGGTCGAAGCGGATCGTCGCCAGCGGCCGCGTGCTGCGCGGCCCCGGCGCCGGCACCGCGGAGACCCGGTTCGACAGGTTGGCGCCATAGCTGCGCCCGGTATTGATGGCCAGCGCCAGCGAGGCGAGGTTGCGCCGGTCCGACGCGGTGGCCGAGGCCAGCCGGCTGGAATCGCCGGCAATCTCGTTCAGCAGCCGGTCGATCGCCACCTGCTGGCGGCCCAGCTCGTCCTCGATCGCGGCAAGGTCGCGGTGGTCCTGGTCGACGCCACCCGACAGGCTGAAGGCGGCGCGGGTCGAACTCAGCATGAAATTGGCGACCGAACTGTTCGCAGCGACCCGGGTGGAAAGCGCCGACATCGCCCCGACATCGCGCTCGACCTGGGTCAGGACCGCCTGCGCCTCGTTCCACTGGCGCAGCAGGTCGGGGTTGCCGGGCGTGGTGCCGACCTGGAGTCGGGCGGTGATGGCGCCGACGGTAGCCTGGTACTTCGCCTGGTTCGCCGCGATCGACTGCCGCAGCTGCGCGAATTCGCGCTGGTTCGACGCGACCGAGGCGGAAAGGTTGGAAAGGTCGCTGCGCAGGCTGCTGACCCGCGCCCCGACCGGCGTGCCGGTCGGCGGCCCGACCCCGGCGCCGGGGTCGGACGGCGCGCCCAAGGGGTTCTGGCAGGCCGCCAGCAGCACCAGCGCCAGGCAGCCGACAAGCAGGGGTTTCAGGGCGGGTCTCGCGGCAGGCCGGACCATCGTCGCGGGGAAATCCTTCGGCCAGGGCGGAGGGAGAGCGATGAAAAGGTTACCGCCGCGATATAGCCGACCGGTTGCACCGCTCACAACCCCGGCAGGAATACCGCCGCCAGGGCGGCCCTCGCGGGGGCCGGCTATGGACGGCCGCGCCGGGGCCGGCAAGATGCGCGCTCCGGTATCGGAGAGGGATCATGGCAGGCAACGCGCGGATCGACGGCACGCGGCTGTGGGACAGCCTGATGGCGATGGCCGAAATCGGCGCCACGCCGAAGGGGGGGGTGCGGCGGATCACGCTCACCGACCTCGATCGCCAGGGCCGCGACCGCTTCCGCGGCTGGTGCGAGGCGGCGGGGCTTTCGATCAGCATCGATACGATGGGCAACATGTTCGCCCGCCGCGAAGGCCGCGACCCGGCCGCCCCGCCGGTGATGATGGGCAGCCACCTCGATTCGCAGCCCTCGGGCGGCAAGTACGACGGCGCGCTCGGCGTGCTGGCCGGGCTCGAGGTGATGCGCACCCTGAACGACATCGGCCACGTCACCGAACGGCCGCTGGTGCTGGTGAACTGGACCGACGAGGAGGGCACGCGCTTCGGCCACAGCCTGATGGGGTCCGGCGTCTGGGCCGGCGTCTATCCCGAGGCTGATGCCGGTCGCTGGACCGATGTCGAGGGCACCAGCGTGCAGACCGCGCTCGCCGCGATCGGCTATGGCGGCCCGCAGAAGGCGGAACCCTTCCCGGCCGATGCCTATTTCGAACTGCATATCGAGCAGGGTCCGATCCTGGAGCGCGAGAACAAGGCGATCGGCGTGGTCACCGGCGCGCAGGCGCAGGTCTGGTACGACGCCGTGATCGAGGGCCGCGATTCGCACGCCGGCACCACGCCGCCGTCGCTGCGCCGCGATGCCCTGGTCGGCGCGGCCCGGATCATCGAGCGGGTGCACGCGATGATGCAGGCGCGCGGCGAGGACGGGCGCGGCACCGTCGGCTTCCTCGAGGTGGTGCCGAACAGCCGCAACGTGGTGCCCGGCCTCGTGCGCTTCAGCGTCGAGTTCCGCCACCCCGACGATGCCGAGCTCGACCGGCTGGACCACGAGTTCGAACCCGCCGCGTTCGAGATCGCGCGCTCGCTGGGGCTGAAACTGCAGCTCGACCGGCTGTTCAAGTTCAAGGCGCAGCCGTTCGATCCCGCCTGCGTCGGGCTGGTCGAGGCGGCGGCACAGCGGCTCGGCCTGTCCTGGCGCCGGATCGTCTCCGGCGCCGGGCACGATGCGGTCTATGTCGCGCGCCGCGTGCCCACCGCGATGATCTTCACCCCCTGCCGCGACGGCCTGTCGCACAACGAGGAGGAGCACATCGAGCCCGACCAGGCGGCAGCCGGCGGCCAGGTGCTGTTCGAGGCGGTGCTGGCGCGCGCCGACAGGAAAGCGTGAACAAAAGGGTATCCGAATGATCCACGTGCTTGCCCATCTCGAACTCAACCCCGGCACGCGGGACAAGTGGCTTGCCGAGTTCCACGCCCTGATGCCCAAGGTGCACGCCGAGGACGGCTGCCTTGCCTATGAACCCTGCATCGACATCGACAGCGGCGCGCCGGCACAGGTGGCGCTCGGCCCCGACCGCGTCGTGATCATCGAGCGCTGGCGCGACATGGCGGCGCTGAAGGCGCACTTCGGCGCGCCGCACATGGGTCCCTATCGCGACGCGGTGAAGCCGTTCGTGAAGGCGACGACGCTGCAGGTGCTGACTGCCGCCTGACCCCGCCGATCGCGGCTAAGCCCTGGTGATCGCCTGCGGCAGGAAGGCGCCGTTGTACCAGGGCACGACACTGAGCGGACGGCGGGCGGCGTAGATATAGGCGGGGTGGTAGATCATGTGGATGATCGCCTCCTCGCCGATCGCGATCTCGGCGGCGCGCGCCAGCAGCGCGTTGCGCTTGGCCTCGTCCATCTCGGAGAGCGCCGCGGCCACCAGCGCATCGGCGCGCGGGCTGGAATGCCTGGTGCGGTTCGCGGTGCCCAGCCCGCGGTCGCGGTCGTACGTGTGCACCAGCGCGCGATAAGCGTAGCTGACATTGTCGGCACCGTACTGCGCTGCCATCACGCTGAACGCCTGGCGGGCGGCCTGCGGGAAATAGGCGGCGTTGGGCAAGGTCGCGACCTCGGTGCGCACGCCGATCCGCGTCCAGTACTGGGCGATCGCCTGCGCCACCTTCTCGTCGTTCGGGTAGCGGTCGTTGGTGGCGTGGATGGTGATCTGAAAGCCGTTCGGATAGCCGGCCTCGGCCAGCAGCCGTTTCGCCCGGTCGGGATCGTACGGCGTGACCCCGAGCGCCGACGAGGTACCCGCGGTGCCTTCGGGAAGCAGGTTGCTGGCAACCGTCGCCGCCCCTTCCATCACCCGCTCGACGATCGCCGCCCGGTTGATCGAAAGCGACAGCGCCTGGCGCACCCGCGTATCCTTCAGCGGATTCTTCGTCATCGGCTGGCCGTTGGCATCGCGGGCAAAGGGCGTCACGTCGCGATCGGAATCCATCGCCACGTACATCACGCGCATGCCGGCGATCTGGGTGACCGAAAGCGCCGGATCGCCCCTGAGCTGCGCAAGGTTCTGCACCGGCAGCTCGTCGATCGCCTGCACGTCGCCGGCAAGCAGCGCGGCGACCCGGGCCGAATCGTTCGGGATCACCCGGAAATTCGCCTCCGCCACCAGGGGCTGCGGCCCGTACCAGTGCGGGCTGCGCCGCATCGCCACGAACTCGCCGAAGCGGTAGCTCTCCAGCGCGTAGGGGCCGGAGAACCTGGTCACCTTGCCGGCGTTGAAATCGGCCGGCTTGAACGCCTCGCCGAGCGACGCCGCGACCACCGCGATCTCGGTCATGTCCTCGACCATGAACGGGTACGGTTTTTCGGTGTGCAGCCGCACCGTCTGGCGATCCAGCACCTCGACCCGGGTGATCGCGCGCGCGAAGATCTGATAGGCACCGGGCGAGCCCTCGATGCGCGGCACGCGCCACAGCGAATAGGCGACGTCCTCGGACGTGACCGGGCTGCCGTCGCTGAATTTCGCATTCGCGCGCACGCGGAAGTCCCAGGCGCGCTGGTCGGGCGTGAGCTGCCAGTGCTCGGCGATACCGGGTGCCGGCCTGCCTTGCGGCGTCATGTCGACCAGGCGGGCATGCAGCGCGCGCAGCAGCTGCTGTTCGCCGGACAGCCGGAAATGCGGGTCCATCGAGGTCGGGCTGAGCTTGATGCCGGCGCGGAAACTCTCGCCCTGGGCACGCACCAGCGAGGGTCTCGCCAGCATCGCTGCCGCCGACGCGCCAAGGCCGG
>JADYYZ010000507.1 GCA_020853405.1 Acetobacteraceae bacterium | reverse complement strand
TCGCCGCCCTCGCCTTCCAGCCGGTCGCCGGCCGTGCCACCCTGGATCACGTCGTTCTGCGCCGAGCCGCGGGCCGAGCGGACGCCGATCAGCGTGTCGGTGCCGCCGAAGCCATCGTGCGCGGTGCCGGCGGCAACCACGACGCCGCCGAGCGCCGCATCAGTGCTGCCGAAATTGATTTTCACCGCGGCGGGGTCGTTGGTGTAGCTGGCGGTGATCGAGGTGTCTGCGCCGGTGCCGCGGATGGTGTCGTTGCCGCCGAGGCCCCTGAGCTGGCTGCGCGCGCCGCCGGCGAGCGCGACCCCGGTCATGTCGTCGGCAAAGGGGGTGCCCTGCGCCGTCTCGATGCTGACCAGCGTGTCGGTGAATCCCCACGGGTCGGTGGCGGTACCCGCTGCCAGGTTCACGCTCACGCCCGCGGTCAGCGGGAAATCACCGGTCGGAGCGAAGTATCCGGGACTACCGCGGAAAAAACTGTTGTAGTTGATGATGTCGAAGCCGGCGCGCCCGTCGATCAGGTCGGTGCCGGCGAGGCCGCGGAACTCGTTGTCGTTACCGTCACCCAGCAGCGTGTCGTCGCCGTTGGTGCCCTGGGCGCCCTCGATGCCGGAGAAACTGTCGGTGCTGCCGTCGGCGGATTTGATGGCGGTGCCGGTGGCAAGGTCGATGCTGACGCTGCCGGCGATGTCGCCATAGCGCAGGGAGTCGAGGCCCGCGCCGCCGGCGATGACGTTGTTCCCGAGGCCGGGCAGGATGATGTCGCTGAAGTCGCTGCCGGTGACCTGGTCGTTGCCCACGCCGCCGCGGAAGCCCCGCACATCGACCAGCGTGTCGGTCTCGCTGCCAGCCACCACCGCCGTGCCAAGCGCGAGGTTGGCGACCACGCCCAGCGTGCGGTCGGCATAGTCGGCGAGGTTCACGCTGTTGGTGCGGCCGTGGATGGTGTCGTTGCCGTCGCCGCCAAACAGGAAGTGCAGGTTCCCGGTATCCAGGCTGCCGGTCAGGTCGTCGTTGCCTGTCTCGCCGAACAGGCGTTCGCTGGCCCCGGCCGAGTTATCGCCGGTGCGCAGCACGTCATCGCCCGCGCCGCCATAGGTGTAGTCGCGGCCATCACCGCCATCGACCTGGTCGTTGCCGCCGCCGGCGGCGATCAGGTCATCGCCGCCCAGGCCGTTGATGGTGTCGTCAAGGTCCGTGGCGTCCGGCAGGCCGCCGAGCGAGCCGCCCGCCGCCGCCGTGCGGATGGTATCGTTGCCGTTGGTGCCGTTGATGAACGCCATGCCTGCCTCCCCCTGCTGTCGGCTGTCGCGGGCCGGACCCAGCCCGCGTGCCGCAGCCTGCGCGCCGACGCAGGCGGCGCAGTGTGACCGGCGTCACACATCACCCAATCATTCGATCGTCGAAGCGGGATCGGCGGGCGCACGATGCGGCCCGATCGGGCCGGAGACGGCGGTGCAGGCTTTCATCGTCATGACGCGACAGTTCGTCAGCAGCCTGCTACCGGTTCGCGCCCGGCGCCCACAGCACGTCCTCGGCGCCGGCGGCGTTCAACACGCGGCACAGCACGAACAGCAGGTCGGACAGCCGGTTCAGGAATTTCAGTGCGTCCGGGTTCAGCGCCTCGGCCAGGCCAAGCCGTGCCAGCGCCCGCTCCGCCCGGCGCGTGACCGTGCGGGCGAGGTGCGCGCGCGCCGCCGCCTCGGTGCCGCCGGGCAGCACGAAACTCCGGAGCGGCGGCAGGGCAGCGTTGAAGCTTGCGATCTCTGCCTCCAGCCGCGCCAGCTGGTCGGGCACGATGCGCAGCGCCTGGCCTTCTGCCTCATTCTCCTTGCGCGGCGTTGCGATGTCGGCGCCGAGGTCGAACAGATCGTGCTGGATGCGCCCCAGCACTGCATCGATCGCGGGTTCGTCGCCGGTCGCGCGCCTGAGCAGGCCGATCGCTGCATTGGCTTCATCGACCGCGCCGATCGCCTCGATGCGCAGATCCGCCTTGGAGACGCGGCTGCCGTCCGCCAGCGAGGTCTGGCCGCGGTCGCCGCCGCGCGTGGTGATGCGATCGATCCTGACCATCGCAGCTTCCCTTCGGGTCAATCGAGCCGGAACGTGGTGCGGTGCAGGAAGTCCGCGGCCACGGCATGGCCACCCTGCATCGCGGGGGCGAAGCGCCAGCGGCGCAGCGCCTCGACCACCGCCTGGTCGAGCAGGGGGTAGCCGCTCGACTCGACGATCTCGACGCGCAGCACCGTGCCGTCGGCGTCGATGCGCAGCCGCACCCCCACCGATCCCTGCTGGCCGCGCAGGCGGGCGGCCTCGGGGTAGGCTGGCAGCGGGTTGCGCACACCCGCCACCTCGCGCACCGGGATCTGCTCGCCTTCGCTGGCGGTGCCGGCGGGGTCCTCGGTCAGCGCCGCGAGGTTCTCCGCGAACAGCGGGCGAACCACTGGCTGCTCGGGCTGCGCGGGCGGCCTTCGCGGTGGCGGCGCCGGCGGTGCCGTCGCCCGCTGCGGTGGTGGTGGCGGTGGTGGCGGGGGCCGCGGTGGTGGGGGAGGAGGTGGGGGAGGCGGCGGCAGTTCCGCAACCTCGGCCGGCTCGGCCACCGCCGGCAGCGGCGGCGGGGGAGGCGGCGGCAGCTCGGCCACCGCCAGCGGCTCGGCCGCAGGTGGAAGCGGAGGTGGCGCGGGCGGCGGTGGGGGCGGTGGCAGGTCTGCGACCTGCTCCGGCTCGTCGGCCGGCGGCAGCGGCGACCGGGCCTCGGCCGCCTGCTCCTCGCCCCGGCCCGGCGCCTGCACCGCGCCCAGCGTAACCTCCAGGCCGGGCGGCTCGTCGGGTTCCGCGAGATCGCGCGGCGCCCCGATCATCAGCACCCCGATGACCGCGCCGTGCAGCAGCAGCGAGACCAGTGCCGCTGCGCGCATCATCGGCCGGCGTCTTGCGGCAGCATCGCCGGCGCCTGCCCCAGCCGCACGCCATAGGCGCCGGCCGCGGCAGCGAGTGCCGCGGCCGGCGCGCCATCCGCGCGGATCTGCCCGCGGTCGAGCACCACCAGCCGGTCGGCGTAGCCAACCGCTGCCTCCGGCGCGTGCAGCGCCGCCAGCACGGTGCGCCCCGCCGCCGCCTGGGCGGAAAGCACCGCCAGGATGGCGAACGCCTGCGCGGGGTCGAGTGCCGCGGTCGGTTCGTCGAGCAGCAGCACATCGGCCCCGGTTGCCAGCACCCGCGCGAGCATCGCCCGCCGCGCCTCGCCGCCGCTGACCTCCGACAGCCGCCGCCCGGCCAGCGCGGCGACCCCGCAGGCAGCGAGCGCCGCCGCCACCTGGCCCTCGGGGTCGCTGCCGCCATGCGGGATGCGGCCGAGCTCGACGATCTCGCGCAGCGTCATGTCCCAGGCGGAACCCTCGCGCTGGGCAAGCCAGGCGAGTTTCCCGGCACGCGGCGAGGGTGCATCGACGTGGCCGGCGTCGGGGCGGACGAGGCCGGCCAGCACCGCGAGCAGGGTGGACTTGCCGGCGCCGTTCGGCCCCGCCAGCACCGCGAAACTGCCTGGCCGCAGCACCAGTGTCACCGAATCGAGGATGGCGCGGCCGCCCCGGCGCACGAGGATGCCGTGGGCCGCGATCACGCGCGGCCGGCCCTGAGCGCCGCCCAGGCCAGCACCGGCGCCCCCAGGAGCGCCGTCAGCACGCCAAGCCTGAGCTCCTGGGCAGTCGGGATCAGCCGCACCGCGATGTCGGCCAGCACCAGCAGCACGGCGCCGGCAAAGGCGGCGGGCAGCACCAGCAGCGACGGCCGCTCGCCCAGCACCGCGCGCAGCAGGTTCGGCACGATCAGCCCGACGAAGCCGACGCTGCCGGCAACCGCGGTGGCGCCGCCGACACAAAGCGCAACCCCAAGTGCGACGCGCCGGGCCAGGCGTCGCGGATCGACCCCGAGGCTCGCCGCGGTCGGCTCGCCCAGCGCCAGCGCATCGAGCCTGCCCCGGGTGCGCGCAAGCACGACGAGGCCAACGATGATCGGCGGGCCGGCCAGCAGCACGTGCTCCGGCGCGCGGTCCTCAAGGCTGCCGAGCAGCCACACGGTGATCTCGGCCAGCGCGAACGGCGAGGGTGCCAGTGCCAGCGCCAGCGTCAGCGCCGCCGAGGCAAGCGAGGCCAGCGCGACGCCGGCAAGGATCAGGGTGGTGCCCTCGGCGCGGCGGGCAAAGGCGAGCAGCAGCACCGCGCCGGCCAGCGCGCCGGCAAGTGCCGCCAGCGGCAGCGCCAGCGCGGTCGTCGCATAGAGTCCGAAATAGAATGCGAGCACGGCGCCGAGGCTCGCGCAGCCGGAAAACCCCAGCAGGCCGGGATCGGCCAGGCGATTGCGCAGCAGCCCCTGCAACGCGGCGCCCGAGCCGCCGAGGGCCGCGCCGCACAGCAGCGCCAGCACCGCCCGTGGCAGCCGGATCTGCCAGAGGATGTCGGCATCCGGCCAGCCAAGGCCGGCGGCACCGACCAGCAGCGATGCCGCGCCACCCGCCGCGGCCAGCACCGGCAGCACGATCATCGCGCCAACGCTTCGGCGGCACGCACGCTCTCGGGCCCGCCGCAGGCAAGCCACGACGGCTCGATCCGGCGCACCGGAAGGGCGGCGAGCGCCGGATGCAGAAGCAGCGTCTCGGCCAGCGAGGTGGTGCTGCCCCGGGCCAGGGTGGGCAGCACCAGCAGCGACGGTGGTGCGGCCAGCAGCGCCTCCAGCCGGATCGTGCCGTAGCCGGCGAAACGGGCGGCATTGGCGCGGCCGGCGGCCACCAGCACCGCATCGGCCAGCGTGCCGTGCCCCGGCGTGAAGCCGGCCGCCTGCCAGACCAGGACAGGCTCCCCGCCCGCGGGCACGATCGCGGCAAGACGCCGGTCGATGTCGGCGGTCAACGCGGCGGCGCGCGCTGCCTGGCCCAGCGCCTCGCCGGCCTGAAGGATCTGCGCGCGGATCGCTGGAAAATCCTCGGCGAGCGGCAGCCGCAATACAGGGATGGCGCGGCCGGCCAGGATCGCCTCCGCCTCGCGCCCGCCCCAGGCGCCGGCGATCACGAGGTCGGGGGAGAGCGCCAGCACCGCCTCGGCGTTCGGGCGGACCCGCGCGAAGGCGCCAGCCCGCGCTGCCACCGCCGACAGGGCGGGATCGGCGGCAAGCGGCGACAGCCCGGCGATCTGGGAAGGCTCGGCCAGCGCGACCAGCAGCTGGTCGGCGCAGAGATTGATCGAGACGACGCGCTGGGGCGCGGCGGCCGCGGGTGGGGCGAGCAGCAGCAGAAGTGCCAGCATCCGCCTCACAGCACCACGATCCCGGAATGCTTCGCCTTGCGCTCCGGCTCGACATGGATGGTGATGACGAGGCCAGGTGTCGCCTCCTTCAGCGCTGCCTCGATGCGGTCGCAGATGTCGTGCGCGGTGGCCACGGTCATGCTGCCGGGCACCACCAGGTGGAATTCCAGGAAAGTGAAGCGCCCCGACCGGCGCGTGCGCAGGTCGTGCGCCTCGATCGCGCCCTCGGCGTGCTCGGCGACCAGGCCGCGGATGCGTGCCATCTCGGCATCCGGAAGGGCCTCGTCCATCAGGCCGCCGACGCTCTCGCGGATCAGCCGGCTGCCCGACCACAGGATGTTGGCCGCGGTCGCCGCCGCCAGCACCGGGTCGAGCCAGAGCCGGCCGGTCAGCGCGACCAGGCTCACCCCCGCCAGCACGCCGGCCGAGGTCACGACATCGGCCCACAGATGCCGCGCATCCGCCGCCAGCGCCGGCGAGTGCACCTTGCGCGCCGTGCGGCCCAGGAACCAGGCCCAGCCGGCATTGATCGTGGTCGCAACCGCGCTGACCGCAAGCCCGAGCGCCGGCTGGTCGGGGGGCCGCGGACGCTGCCAGACGCCCCATGCCTCCCACAGGATGGCGATCGCTGCGAACACGATCAGCACGCCTTCGAACACGGCGGCGAAGAATTCCGCCTTGGCGTGCCCGTACGGGTGGTTGGCGTCGGCCGGGCGGGCGGAATAGGTGAGCGCCAGCAGCGCCATCGCGGCGGCGGCGACATTGACCACGCTTTCCAGCGCATCGGCAT
>JADYYZ010000506.1 GCA_020853405.1 Acetobacteraceae bacterium | reverse complement strand
TGGTGGTCATGAAGACCCGCCGCCCGAGCTCGGTCACCACGTCCTGCTCGCCGGTCCAGGGCTCGCCGGTGGCGATCACCTTGCGGTCGTTCGCCTCCGACACCGGGGCGACCCGCGGGTCGGCGACGTCGACCACCCGCTTTCCCAGCAGCGCGGCCGGCGAGCCGCCCATCACTTCGGTCGCGGCGCGGTTGGCGATCACGAAGCGAAGCTCGAGGTCCTTGGCGAACACCGGCTCGGTCGCCGCGTTCATCACCGAGGTCATCAGCTCGGCCTGGTCCTCGGCCTCGGCGGCGCGGCGGCGCAAACTCTCGCGCGTCTCGGCGATGCGTCCGGCCAGCGCGTCGATCTCGCGGATGCCCGACCGGCGCCGGCCGCGCGGCAGGCGCCCGGCCGGGCCGGCGGCGGCGTCGCGTTCCAGCGCCTCGACCGGGCGCACGATGCGCCCTGCCAGCCACAGCACCAGCGCCACGCCCAGCGCGACGCTGCCGAGCGCGCCGGCCAGCGGCTTGACGAAGGCGTCGTTGTCGAGCCGGGCGAACGGCACCCGCGGTTCGGCGACCACCACATACCAGTCGGGCGTTCCCGGCACCGGGTGGGTGGCCGCCAGCATCGCGACATCGTCAAGATTGCGGGCCGATACGATGCGCACTCTGCGCGCATCATCGAGCCGCCAGCCAGGCACCGCCTGGCCGACCCAGCGCGCATGATCGAGCGAACGGGCGATGACGTGGCCCTGCCCGTCGATCACGGTGGTGACCCCGCCCCTGGCCAGCGGCACCTGCTGCAACAGCGCCACCAGGCGATCGGGCAGGGTGTGCAGGCCAAGCACGCGCGTGCTGCCGCCGGCGTCGGGGACCGGCGCCACCACCGCCAGCACCGGGCCGGGCAGAAGCGGCACGGTGACCAGGTTCAGTACGCCGGTCGCGCCGGCGGCGCGGACCTGGTCACTGGCCGGCCCGGGGTCCCAGGGCGGAAGGGCAGCGCCGGCAGGCAGGCGGGTGTTGACCAGCTGGCGCGACCGCGCAAGGTCGGCCACCACCACCCAGCCGTCGACCGGGGCAGCCAGGGCGCGGGCGGTGCTATCGAACTCCCCGAGGTCGGGGGCATGGGCGGCGGCCTCGAACAGGTCGGCAAGCGCATCGACGATGGCCTGCTGGGTCCGGATGTCGCGCGCCACCGCCTGCGCCAGCGCCCGTGCGTTGCCCGCGAGCCGCGCCTCGGTGCTGCGGCGGAACGCGGTGGCGCCGTCCCAGAACACCATCGCGCCCAGCAGCAGCGCCGGCAGCAGGGCGGCCGCGACCAGCACGCCGAGATGGGTGCGCAGCCCGAAGCCCGGCCGCGGCGGGAAGCGGCCAAGGCGACGCGCTGGCAACGGAACGCGCCCGTGCATGGCCCATCCATAGCATCAACCGGGCGCCACGGTCGCCCCGCCGCCGCTCAGGCGCCGGGCGAGCCCGCGCGGGGGAGTGCGGGCGGCCCGATGCCGTCGGGGGTCTGGCCGCGTGCGCGCAGCAGCTGGTCGGCGAGCACGATCGCCAGCATCGCCTCGCCCACCGGCACCGCGCGGATGCCGACGCACGGGTCGTGCCGGCCGCGGGTGGCGATCTCGGTCGGCTGCCCCTGCGTATCGAGGGTGCGGCGCGGCGACAGGATCGAGCTGGTGGGCTTCACCGCGAAGCGCGCGACGATCGGCTGGCCGGTGGAGATGCCGCCGAGAATCCCCCCGGCATGGTTCGAGCCGAAATGCACGAGGCCATCGTTGCCGGGAAACATCTCGTCGGCGTTGTCCTCGCCGGCAAGGGCGGCAGCGGCGAAGCCGGCGCCGATCTCGACCCCCTTCACCGCATTGATGCCCATCAGCGCCGCGGCGATCTCGGCATCGAGCTTGCCATAGACCGGCTCGCCGAGGCCGGCCGGCACGCCTTCGGCCACCAGTTCGATCACCGCCCCGCAGGATGACCCGGCCTTGCGCACGGCGGAGAGATAGCCCTCCCACGCCGCGGCGGCGACCGGGTCGGGGCAGAAGAACGGGTTCCGTGCCACCTCGGTCCAGTCCCAGCGGGCACGGTCGATCGCGTGCGGGCCCATCTGCACCAGGGCGCCGCGGATCGCGACGCCCGCACCCAGGACCTTGCGCGCGATCGCGCCGGCGGCGACACGGCTTGCGGTCTCGCGCGCGGAACTGCGCCCGCCGCCGCGATAGTCGCGGATGCCGTATTTCAGCCAGTAGGTCAGGTCGGCATGGCCGGGCCGGAATTTTTGCGCGATCTCGGAATAATCCTTGCTGCGCTGGTCGACATTCTCGATCAGCAGCAGGATGGGATGGCCCGTTGTCATCCCCTCGAACACGCCGGACAGGATCTTCACCTGGTCCGGCTCCTGGCGCTGGGTGGTGAATTTCGACTGGCCGGGCCGGCGGCGGTCGAGATCGGCCTGGATCTCGGCCTCGGTGAGCGCGAGGCGCGGCGGCACGCCATCGACCACGCAGCCGATCGCGGGGCCGTGCGATTCGCCGAAGGTCGTGAAGCGGAAGCGGCTGCCGAAACTGTTCAACGCCGGTTCACACCGTCGCGATGTCGGGCGCGTCCACCGCCTTCATGCCGACGATGTGGTAGCCGCAATCGACGTGATGCACCTCGCCGGTAACACCGGCGGCCAGGTCCGACAGCAGGTATACCGCCGCGCCCCCGACCTCGTCGGTGGTGACGTTGCGCTTCAGCGGGCTGTTGTACTGGTTCCATTTCAGGATGTAGCGGAAATCACCGATCCCGGATGCCGCCAGCGTCCGGATCGGGCCGGCGCTGATCGCATTCGCGCGGATGCCCTTCGGCCCGAGATCGGCGGCGAGGTAGCGCACCGATGCCTCCAGCGCCGCTTTCGCGACACCCATCACGTTGTAGTGCGGCGTCACGCGCTCGGCGCCGAGATAGGTCAGCGTGAGCAGGCTGGCGCCCGGCGCCATCAGCGGCACCGCCCGCCGCGCCAGCGCCGTGAACGAGTAGCAGGAGATCTCCAGCGTGCGCAGGAAGTTGTCGCGCGTGGTGTCGAGGTAAAGGCCCTTCAGCTGGTCCTTGTCCGACCAGGCGATCGCATGCACCAGGAAATCGAGGCCACCCCAGCGCTCGCCGAGGTTGGCGAAGGCAGCATCCATGCTGGCCTCGTCGGTGACGTCGCAGGGCAGCACGAGGCGGCTGCCGACGCTTTCCGCCAGCGGCTCGACCCGCTTCTGCAGCGCCTCGCCCTGGTAGGTGAAGGCGAGCTGGGCGCCTTGCGCGGCGGCGGCGGCGGCGATCCCCCAGGCGATCGAGCGGTCGTTGGCGACCCCCATCACCAGCCCGCGCCGGCCGGCCAGCAGCGTGCCTCGCGCCGGCAGCGCCGGCTCGTACGCGGCGGGGCCGGGCGGGGGGGCGTGGGGCGAGGCGGCGGCGTCGGTCATCGGCGGCGGATTCCCAAGTTACCGTTGCCGTGGTCGCACGGCCCGGCTGGACAGGGCAAGACCGCCCGGCCTATGGCCGCGACAGCGACCGGAGACAAGGACGATGCCCGAACCCGACGACCCGTTCTCCCTGTTCGGCCTGTGGATGGAAGAGGCCGAGAAAGGGGAACCCAACGATGCCAATGCGATGTGCCTGGCCACCAGCACGCCCGATGGCCGGCCCAGCGCGCGCATGGTGCTGCTGAAGGGGGTCGATGGCCCAGGCGCCAGCCCCAGGGGCTTCGTGTTCTACACCAACCTGGAAAGCCGCAAGGGTTCCGAGATCAGGGCCAACCCGCAGGTGGCGGCGACCTTCCACTGGAAATCGACCCGCCGATCGGTCCGCATCGAGGGGCCCGCGCTGCCGGTCAGCGCGGCGGAGGCCGATGCCTATTACGCGTCGCGTTCGCGCGGCAGCCGGATCGGGGCGTGGGCATCGGCGCAGTCGCGGGTGCTGGAAAGCCGCTTCGCGCTGGAGAAAGCGGTCGCTGAATACACCATCAGGTTCGGCATCGGCGAAATCCCCCGCCCGCCGCATTGGAGCGGCTTCCGGATCGTGCCGGAGCGGATCGAGTTCTGGCGCGACATGCCGTTCCGGCTGCACGACCGCAGCGTGTTCCACGCCGACGGCGCCGGCTGGCGAACCGAGAAACTCTATCCCTGAAGGGGACCCGGCCCTGCAGAACCCGGCCCCGAGGAACCCGGCCCTGAGGAACCCGGACATCGCCGATGATCCGGTCGCCGCACTGCTCGGCCGGCTGAGCGGTGCCGCGCCGATCCGCACCCACATCTCCGAGGTCTATGTCGGTGCCGAGGTTGCGCTGAAGCGCCGCCGCCCGGTCAGGCTCACCTTCCTCGATTTCAGCACGCCCGAGGCGCGGCGTCGGTTCGCCGAGCGCGAGGTGGCGCTGAACGCGCCGCACGCGCCGGGGCTTTATCGCGGCGTGCGCGCCGTCACCCGCGAGGCCGACGGCCGGCTCGCGCTGGATGGCAGGGGCGAGGCGATCGACTGGGTGGTCGAGATGGCGGCGCTGCCGGCCGGCGCCTTTCTCGACCACGTCGCCGCGCAGGGCCGGCTGACGGACCCGCTGCTGGACGGCATCGCCGATGCGGTCGCTTCGATGCACCGGGCATTGCCGGCGCCCGACGCGGGACTGGCGCTGCGCGACCTCGAGACGGTGGCGCGCGACAATCTCCGCGCCGCCCGCGCCGCCGGCATGGACGCGCCCCGCTGCCAGGCCTGGCTCGATGCCTGCCTCGCCGCGCTTGCCGCCCGCCACCCGTCGCTGTGCGCCCGCGCGGCGGCGGGGCGGGTGCGGCGCTGCCATGGCGACCTCCATCTCGGCAACATGGTGCTGCTGGGCCAGCGCCCGGTGCCGTTCGATGCGCTGGAGTTCGACGAACAGCTCGCCAGCATCGATACCGGCTACGATCTTGCGTTCCTGCTGATGGATCTCGACCGGCGGGTGTCGCGCGCGGCCGCCAACCGGGTGCTGAACCGCTATGTCGCGCGCACCGGCGATGCCGGCCTGCTTTCCGGGCTGGCGCCCTGGCTCAGCCTGCGCGCGTTCATCCGCGCCCACGTCGCCGCCGCCCGCGGCGATGCCGCCGAGGCCGGGCGATACCTCGCCGCCGCCGAGGAATATCTCGCCCCCGCCCCCGCCGTGCTGGTGGCGATCGGGGGCCTGCAGGGCACCGGCAAGTCGACGCTGGCGCGGGCGCTGGCGCCGGCGCTTGGGGCCGCCCCGGGGGCGCTGGTCGCGCGGAGCGACGAGATCAGGAAGTTCCTGGCGGGCGTCGCGCCCGAGACCCGGCTGCCCGCCGCTGCCTATACGGTGGCGGCGAGTGGCACCGTCTACGCTGCGATCCTCGAGCAGGCACGGCTGGCGCTCGGCGCCGGCCATGCCGCGATCGCCGATGCGATGTTCCAGCACCCCGACGAGCGCCGCGCGATCGAGGCAGCCGCCGGCGGCAGCCGCTTCGTCGGACTCTGGCTCGAGGTGCCGCAGGCGCTGGCCGAGGCACGGCTCGCCGCCCGACAGGGCGATGCCTCCGATGCCGATGCCGCGGTGCTGCGCGAAAGCGCCGTCCGCGATCCCGGCCCGGTGACGTGGCACCGGATCGATGCGACCGACAGGGGCAGGGCCGAGGCGACGGCGCGGCGCCTGCTGACGAGCGCGTGACCCGCGCGTGCCGGGGCGTCTATAAGACGACTCGGGATCGTCGATAAGACGACCCGGGAGACGAATCCGCGAAACGGAGGACCCGCAGATGGCCTACCGTCGCCTGCTGTTGCCGCTGCTCGGCACTGATTCCGGGCGCGCCGCGCTGACTACCGCCTTCACGGTCGCGCGAATCTGGCGATCGCACGTGCATGCCCTGCATGTGCGGGTCGATCCGCGCGACGTCGCGCCGCTTGCCGGCGAGGGCCTGTCGGGGGCGATGATCGAGGAGATGATGGCGGTGACCGAGAAGGAATCCGCCCAGCGCGCCAGGGGGGCCGACGCGCAGTTCCGCCAGTGGCTGGTCGAGAACGGCATCGCCGACACCTCCGACCCGCAGACCGCCTTCACCGCCGCCGCCGTCACCGCCGACTGCGCGGTGGTGACCGGGCGCGAGGAGGACGTGCTGGCCCAGGAAGCCCGGCTTGCCGACCTGTGCGTGGTGCCCCACCCCGACGCCGCGAAGGAGGAAGTGAACATCGCCGACACGCTGCACGCGGTGCTGTTCGATTCCGGCCGGCCGGTGCTGGTCGCGCCGGGCAACCCGCCGGCGAATATCGGCACCCGCATCTGCATCGGCTGGAACGGCAGCGCGCAATCCTCGGCCGCGGTCGCCGAGGGCCTGCCGTGGCTGGAACGCGCGCAGGCGGTGCGCATCCTGACCAACGAGGACTACCAGCGCCGCGGGCCATCGGCCGAGGGCCTGCGCGACTATCTGGCCTGGCACGACATCAAGGCCGAGATCCACCGCTTCGGCCCCAAGGGCGGCACCGGCGGCAGCGCGCTCGGTGCCGGCTTCCTGGCCGCGGCGAAGGATTTCGGCGCCGACCTGATCGTGATGGGCGCCTACACGCGCCCGCGCCTGCAGCAGATGATCCTTGGCGGCGTCACGCGCCACACGCTTGAGATCGCCGACATCGCGCTGCTGATGGCGCGCTGACCCTTGCGGCGCCTCAGGGCGCCAGCCGATAGCCCGCGGCGCCTCAGGGCGCCAGCCGATAGATCGTGACCTCGCGCGTGGTGCGGTCCTCGAGCTCGAGGCTGGTCGGCACCCGGTAGCCGACGACCGGTTCGAGCCCCTGCGTCGGCAGATAGGCGCGGCCGGGGTCGGCCAGCCAAACCGTCGTGCCGCGGCGCGCAAGCGTTCGCAGCCAGGGCAGCACGTGGCGGCTCATCGGTGCCTCGTAGCAGATGTCGCCCGCCAGCACGCAGTCCCACGGCGATTGCTCGCCGACGAGGTCGCGGCAGACCAAGCCGAGCGTGACCCCGTTCAGGCTTGCGTTCAGCCGGCAGGCAGCGATCGCGAGCGGGTCGATCTCGGCTGCCTCGACCGACGCCGCCCCGGCACGCGCCGCCGCGATCGCGGCGATGCCGCAGCCGGCCGCGAAATCGAGCACGCAGCCCCCGCGCACCCGCTCCGGGGCATCGAGGCAGAATCGCGCCAGCGCCTGCCCGCCCGGCCAGGCAAAGGCCCAGAACGGCGGGGCGACGTTGCGTTCCGCAAGCCAGGCTTCGCTGGCGCTCCAGATCGGGGTGATCTCGCTTGCCAGATGGAGCGCGATCTCGGGCACGAGGGGGGCGTGCGACGGCACCGTGTGGGCGCGGATGAAGCCCGCCTGGTTCACCCGAAATGGCCAAGCAGCAGGGCGGCGCCGACCAGCAGGCCGGCGTCGCGGTTCGACCGGAATTTGCGCGC
>JADYYZ010000505.1 GCA_020853405.1 Acetobacteraceae bacterium | reverse complement strand
TAGCTATGGCGCCAATGTGCCCGATCTGTTCCACCGCGCCGCTGCCTATGTCGCTCGCATCCTACGCGGCGAGAAGCCGGGGGACCTGCCCGTGCAATTGCCCACCACCATCGAGTTTGTGGTCAATCTGCGCACTGCCCAGGCGCTGCGCATGACCGTGCCGCAGGCCATCTTAGCGCGTGCCGACCGGGTGATCGAATGATCGCGCGGCGCCTGTTGATGTCCCTGCCGCTGGCGATGCCAGGGGCCGCCCCCGCTGCCGCGCTTCCGGGAGCCAAACGGCTCGGGGCGCTGGTGCTCACCGACCGTGCTGAGGCGCTTTTGCGGGCTCATTTGGTGCCGGAACTGGCCCGTCGCGGCTGGCGGCCGGGCGAGACCCTGGCGCTGGATGTCCGCGTGGTCGCCGCCGCCGGGCAGGCCGAGGCGGCAGCCGCGCTGGTGGCAACGGCCCCGGACCTGATCGTGGCCGTCGGTGCCCCGGCCGTGCGCGCGGCGCGCGCCGCAACTGCGGCCATCCCCATCGTGATGCATGGCGCCGATGCGCGGCTGCTCGCCTACACATCGATGGCGCGGCCAGGCGGCAATGCCACCGGCGTGGTGGCGAACACGCCGGAGGCCGAGGCCAAGCGCATCGAGATGGCGGCCGAGTTCTCCCCGCCCGGCACCCCGGTCGGCGCCCTCTTCCCGACTGGCACCGACATGCTGGAGGATCGGCTGGCCGCCATGGCCGAGGCGGCGGCCCGCGCCGGCCGGGCAATTGTTCCCGCCCAATGGGATGGGACGGGCGGGGTGGCCGCCGCGGTAGCCGCATTGGCGAGGTGGGGGGTGCGCGCCGTCGCCCTCGGCGGCACGCCGGAATCGCTGCGCGATGCGGCGGCCATTTCCCGCGCCGCCAACAGCGCCCGCATGGCCAGCATCGGCCAGTGGCGCAGCATGGTGGAGGCGGGCTGCACCGCCAGCCATGGCCCGGACTTCCATTCCCTGTATGCCCGCGTCGCCCATTTCGTGGCGCTGATCCTGCGCGGCACGCCGCCGGGTGACCTGCCGATTGAGGCGCCGACGCGAATCGAGACGGTGATCGACCTGCGCGCGGCTGCCGCCCTGGGCCTGACGCTGCCAGTGGCGCTGCTGGCGCGTGCCGACGAGGTGTTCGAATGAAGCGTCGGCACCTGTTCGCAGCGGCGGCGGCACCCTGGCTGCCAGGGAGGTCCGGTGCACAACCGGGGCGACTGCCGCGCGTCGCCTGCCTGTCCGCCGCCAGCCGCATGGATCCGGTCGCATTCGTGCATTTGCGGCGATATCTGGCCGCGCTGGGCTGGCGGGACGGCGAGACGGTACTGCTGGACGAGCATCACGCCCAGGGGGACGCTGGCGCGGTGCCGCGCCTGGCTGACGCCATCGCGTCTTCAGTGCCTGCGGTCGTGGTCGTAACTGGCATCACCGAGGCGCGCGCCGTGATGGCAGCCACGGCAGTTCCTGTGGTATTCCTTCAAGTTGTGGATCCCGTGCGTCTGGGGGTCGTTGCGTCTTTCGCGCGGCCCGGGGGCAACGTGACAGGCGTCGCGGCATCGGGGGAGATGCTCTGGGGCAAGCGCATCGAGATCCTGCGGGAACTGCTGCCGGCGCGGCGGACACGGTTGGCGGTCTTGAGCAATTCTGCCAATCCATCCCATGGGCGGAACCTGGCCGACATTGCCATGCACGCGCCGCGCTACGGCTTCGTGCCCGACACATTTCCGATCGGACGGCTCGATGGGCTTGACACGGTGCTGGCCTCGGCCGCGGGCCACGATGCCATGCTGGTGCCGCACGACTTCGTGCTCTTTCCGAACAGGCGTGGCGTGGTTGCGTTCGCCGCCGCGGCGCAGTTGCCTGCGATCTACGAGAATCGCTTCTCGCCAATGGTCGGCGGCATGGCCTCGTATGGCGCCGACCTTCGCGACAACTATCGCCAGGGTGCAATTTACGTGGACCGCATCCTGCGCGGGGCCCATCCATCCGATCTGCCGGTGGTCCAACCGACCCGTGTGGAGTTGGTGGCGAATGTCGCTGCGGTGACAGCCCTGGGGCTGTCCATCCCGGTCTCGCTGCTGGCCCGTGCCGACGAGGTGTTCGAGTGATCGCGCGCCGCGCGCTGCTCGCTTGGGCCTTCGTCGCACTGATGCCGGCTGCGCGGGCACAGGGCGCGAACGTCCGGCGCCGCATCGGCTTCCTGCACTCCTCGTCACTTGGTGCAGGTGCCGCCTCGCTCAGCGTGCTGCGCCCGCTCTGGGCGCAGCTGGGTTTCGTGGAAGGCGAGACCGTCCTGCTTCGCGCGCCGGAGGGCCACCCTAGCAGGCTGCCAGGGCTGGTCGATGAGCTGATGCGCGCCGAAGTGCAGGTGATTATCACTCTCGGCCGCCCAGCGACGCTGGCTGCGGCGGCACGCATGGCGCCAGTGGTGGCCATCGATATGGAGACCGATCCGATCCGCGCCGGGCTGGCGCGCAGTGTGGCGCGGCCGGGGGGGACCGTGACGGGGCTGTTCCTCGACCAGCCCTCCTTGGCAGCGAAATGGATCGACCTGCTGCGCGAGGCCGTGCCCCATGCCGACCAAGTGGTGCTGCTGTGGGATCCGCGCACGGGACGCGACCAGATCGAGGTTGCGCAGGCGCACGCCGCCCGCCGCGGGCTGCAGCATGTGACGGTGGATTGGCTGGCGGCCGGCGGACCCGATGCGGCCCTGGCCCCTTTTGCCGGCACGTCCAGTGGCATCATCGTATTAAACGTGCTCGGTTTCTCCGCCCGCGCCGCGGAGTTCGGAGGGGCGGCGCTGCGTTATCGCTTGCCGATGTTGGCTTTCGCGCGGTTCCACCGCGCCGCGCCGGCACCTGGGCTGCTGATGTCCTATGGCGTGGAACAGCGGAACTACTACGCGCGCTCCATGGTCTTCGTTGACCGCATCCTGGCCGGCACCCCGCCCGGCGAGCTGCCGATCGAGTTGCCGACGCGCTACGAGCTGACGCTGGACCTGCGCACGGCGCGCGTGCTCGGCGTGACCTTCCCTGTCACGCTGCTTGCCCAGGCCGACGAGGTATTGGAATGATCGCACGCCGTGCCGTGATCGCCGCGCTGACCCCGCTCGCGCTGGCACAGCCCGCCCTCGGACAGCCAGCTCCGGCGCGCATCGGCTGGCTGACGGCGCAGCGCGCCGCCTCCCTCGCACCCTTCATTCCCGCGCTGCTGGCCGGGCTGGCCGAGCGCGACCTGGTCGAGGGGCGCGATCTGCGGATCGACTTCCGGTATGGCGACGACGATCCGGCGCGCGTGCCGGCGCTGCTGGACGAACTGCTTGGCATGAAGGTGCGGCTGCTGCTGGTGCAGGGCGCGGCCGCGGCGGCGGTGATCCGTGCCCGTCCGCCGGTGCCGGTGGTGTTCGTGATGAGCAGCGATCCGGTCGCGGCAGGGCTGGCCGAGACGCTCGCGCGCCCGCCGCCCGGCGTGACCGGCATCACCTTCCTGTCGGCCGAGCTGAACGCCAAGCGTGTCGAACTGCTGCGCGAGCTTCATCCCGGGCTGGCGCGGCTGGCGGTGCTGAGCAACCCCGCCCATCCCGGCGAGGCGCTGGAACGCGCCGAGGTGGCCGCTACCGCCGGCAGGCTGGGGCTGGCGGTGCGCACCCACCACATGCGCTCGGCCGCCGACCTCGACACGGCGTTTGCCGCCATCGCCGCCGAGGACGCGGACGGGTTGGCGGTTTTCGCCGACGGCCTCGCGCTGCAGAACCGCGCGGCGATCGCGCGCTTCGCCATCGCGCGGCGCATCCCGCTGGTTTCCGGCTGGCGCGTCTTCGCCCAGGCCGGCGCATTGCTGAGCTACGGACCACGGCTGGAGGACTCTTATCGTCGGCTCGCGCATTTCGTTTCCCGCATCCTGCGCGGCGCGCGGCCGGA
Source organism: Acetobacteraceae bacterium (assembly GCA_020853405.1). Classification (GTDB taxonomy): domain Bacteria; phylum Pseudomonadota; class Alphaproteobacteria; order Acetobacterales; family Acetobacteraceae; genus JADYYZ01. The sequence goes on along the minus strand of JADYYZ010000505.1, from coordinate 6,629 downwards.
GGAGATGCCGATCGAACAGCCGCGCATCTTCGAGCTGGTGGTGAACCAGCTCACCGCCGCTGCCATCGGCCTGCCGGTGCCGACCGCCGTGCTTGCCCGCGCCGACCTGGTGCTGGAATGACGCGCCGGACTCTCTCGCTCGGCCAGCGCCTGACGCTGGCCTTCCTCGGCCTTGTCACCGCGGTGCTGGTGGTCAACGGCAGCATCAGCATGTGGCTGGCCTACAAGGAGGCCACAGAGGCCGCGGTGCGGGTGGAGCAGGAGAAAGCGGATGCTGCCGCCGACCGCGTGGCGCAGTTCGTGGCGGAGCTGGAGCAGCAGATCGGCTGGACCACCCGCGCCGACTGGGCGCGCGTGCCGATGGACCAACGGCGCTACGACTTCATCCGCCTGCTGCGCCAGGCCCCGGCGATCACCGAGCTGCTCTATCTCGACAGCGCCGGGCGGGAGCGCCTGCGGCTGTCGCGGCTGGAGCCGGACGTAATGGACAGCGGCGCCGACCTGTCCGCCGATCCGCGCTTCCTGGGCGCGCAGGCGGCGCGGACATGGTCGGGCCCGGTCACCTTCCGCCGCGGCTCGGAACCCTACATGGCGATCGCGATGCTCCATGCCGGGCGGGCGCCGGGGGCGACCATCGCCGAGGTCAACCTGAAGCTGATCTGGGAGGTGATCACCGCCATCCGCGTCGGCGGCACCGGCTACGCCTTCGTCACCGACCGGGCGGGGCGGCTGATCGCCCATCCCGACATCAGCCTGGTGCTGCGCGACACCGACCTCTCCGCCCTGCCGCAGGTGCAGGCCGCGGTCGCCGCCATGGCGGACGGCGCCGCTGCGTCGGGACAGGCCGGCGTGCTGGCGGCGCGCGGGCTGGACGGGCGTTCGGTGCTGTCCGCCCATGCCGCGATCGCGCGGCTGGGCTGGATCGTGTTCGTCGAGCAGCCGACGGTGGAGGCGCTGGCGCCGGTCTGGACGGCGCTGTACCAGACGCTGGCGCTGCTCGGCCTCGGCCTCGGGCTCGCCTTCGCCGCCGGGCTGGTGCTGTCGCGCCGCCTGGTGGAGCCGATCCGCCAGCTCCAGGCCGGCGCCGAGCGGCTGGGCGAGGGCGACATGGACCAGCGCATCGCGGTGCGCGCGACCGACGAGATCGGCACTCTGGCGCTGCGCTTTAACGACATGGCCGACCGCATTCGCGACGCGCAGGAGACGCTGGAGGCCAAGGTCGCCGACCGCACCCGCGAGCTCGCGACCTCGCTGTCCGACCTGCGCGCGGCGCAGGCGCGGCTGGTGCACAGCGAGAAGCTGGCATCGCTGGGGCAGCTCACCGCCGGCATCGCGCACGAGATCAAGAACCCGCTCAACTTCGTCAACAACTTCGCCGACCTGTCGGCCGAGCTGGTGGGCGAGCTGGAACAGGCGCTCGCCGCCGCCGGCGATGCTGTCCCCCCGGCGCTGCGCGAGGAGGTGGCCGAGCTGGCGGCCACGCTGCGCGGCAATCTCGGCCGCGTGGTGCAGCACGGCAGGCGGGCGGACAGCATCGTGCGCAACATGCTGGCCCATTCGCGCGAAGGCGGCGGCGAGCGCCGGCTGGTGGATTTCAACGCCCTGGTGGACGAGGCCCTGAGCCTTGCCTACCATGGCGCCAGGGCGGAGCGGCCGGGCTTCAACACGGCGATCGAGCGCAAGTTCGACCCCGCCGTAGGCCAGGTGGAGCTGTTTCCGCAGGAATTCATGCGCGTGGTGCTCAATCTCGTCGGCAACGGCTTCCACGCCGTGGCGGCCCGCCAGGCCCGCGCCCCCGCCGGCTTCCAACCCAGGCTACGCGTCACCACGCGCGCGGCCGCGGGGCTGGTGGAGCTGCGCGTGCACGACAACGGCGTCGGCATGGACGAGGAGGTGCGCGCGCGCATCTTCGAGCCGTTCTACACCACCAAGCCGGCCGGCGAGGGCACCGGGCTCGGCCTGTCGCTGTCGCACGACATCGTGGTGCAGCAGCATGGCGGCACGATCGAGGTGGCCACCTGCGCGGGCGAATACACCGAGATGGTGGTGACCCTGCCGCGCGACGGCGCCGCATTGGGGCAGGTAGCAGGGCAGACCGCGGAGCGGTCGGCATGAGCGTGCTGGTCCTCGTCGTCGACGACGAGCCGGACATGGAGGCGCTGTTCCGCCAGCAGTTCCGCCGCGACGTGCGCGCGGGGCGCTTCGACCTCGCCTTCGCCGCCGGCGGCGCGCAGGCGCTGGAAGAGATCGGCGCGGCCCGCGGGCGCGACATCATCCTGCTGCTGTCGGACATCAACATGCCCGGCATGACCGGGCTCGAGCTGCTGCGCCGGGCGCGCGCGCTGCGGCCCGAGCTGCCGGTGATGATGGTCACGGCCTATGGCGACGAACGGACGCGCCAGCTTGCGCTGGAAGGCGGCGCCGCCGGCATGCTGGCCAAGCCGATCGACTTCGCCGCCCTGCGCGCCGAGATCGACGCGCGGCTGGCCGCCTGGAGCGCGGGGCGGTGACGACGGTGCTGGTGGTGGACGACGAGCCGGACCTGGAGGTGCTGGTCCTGCAGAAGTTCCGCCACGAGGTGCGCAGGGGCGCCATGGCCTTCGCCTTCGCCCGCGACGGGCAGGAGGCGCTGGAGGTGCTGGCCGGCCTGCCGCAGGTGGACCTGGTGCTGGCCGACATCAACATGCCGCGCATGGACGGGCTGACCCTGCTGGCGCGTTTGCAGGAGGCGGACGCGCCGCCGGCCACGGTGATCGTTTCGGCCTATGGCGACATGGCCAACATCCGCACCGCCATGAACCGCGGCGCGTTCGACTTCGTCACCAAGCCGATCGACTTCGCCGACCTGGAGGCCACGATCGCCAAGACCCTGCGCCACGTGGCCGCCCTGCGCGAGGCAAGCGCGCGGCGCATCGCCGCCGAGCGCGCCCATGCCGCGCTGGCGCGCTACTTCTCCCCCAACCTCGCCGCCGAGCTGGCCGCCGAGACCCGCACGCTGGACCTCGGCGGACGGCGGCGCGACGTGACCGCGCTGTTCACCGACGTGACTGGCTTCACCGCCCTGGTCGAGACCCTGCCGCCGGCTGCGCTGACCGCGCTGGTCAACGGCTATTTCGCCGGGCTGACCGACATCGTCTTCGCCCATGGCGGCACGGTGATGAAGATCATGGGCGACGCGCTGCAGGTGCTGTTCGGCGCGCCCGAGGACCAGCCGGACCACGCCGCGCGGGCGGTGTCGTGCGCGCTCGCGCTCGATGCTTTCGCCGAGCAGTTCCGCGCGGCGCGGCGGGCCGAGGGCGTGGCCTTCGGCGCCACGCGCATCGGCCTGCATTCCGGCGAGGCGCTGGTGGGGGATTTCGGCGGCGGCCGCTATTTCGACTACACCGCCTACGGCGACACCATCAACACCGCCGCCCGGCTGGAGGCGGCCAACAAGGGGCTCGGCACGCGCATCTGCGCCAGCGATGCGGTGGCCTGCCGCGTGGACGGGTTCCAGGGCCGCCCCGCCGGCCAGCTGCACCTGCGCGGCCGGCGGGAGCCGCTGCAGGCGCACGAGCCGCTGCCGCAGCAGCGCTTCGCCGCGGCCGGGACCGCCGCCTACCTCGCCGCCTATGCCAGGCTTGCCGCCCGCGACCCCGCCGCACTGCCGGCCTTCGCGGCACTGGTCGGCACGGCGGCCGACGACGCGCTGGCGGGCTTCCACCTGCGCCGCCTGCTCGACGGGGCGCAGGGCGCCGCGATCGACCTCGTCTGATGCCCGGGCCGGGCGACGCGGCCTCCGGCCCGCGCAATGAGATCGCGGCGGGGGTCGGCACCGGCATCGTCGTCTCGGCCCAGGCGCTGACGCACGGCATGATCGCCTTCGCCCCGCTCGGCCCGGCCGCCGCCGGCTTCGGTCTCGCCGCGGCGCTGGCCGCCTCGGTCGCCGCCGGGCTTGCGGCCACGCTGTTCGCCGCCAGCCGGCCGCTGATCGGCACCACCACAGCCGCCACCGCCCTGGTGACCGCGGGCATGCTGGCGGCCGCGCAGCCGGCCACGGCGCAGGCGGGTGTGCTGCTGGCAATGCTGCTCGCGGTGCTGGCCGGCGCGCTGATGCTGCTGCTGCTCGCCGCGCGGCTGGCGCCGCTGGCGACGCTGATCCCGGCGCCGGTCACGGTCGGCATGCTGAATGCGATCGTCGTGTTGGTGCTGCTGGGCCAGGCGCCCGTGGCGGCCGGGCAGCCGCCGGGCGTGGGCTGGCAATCGGACGGGCTGCAACCGGCCTCGCTGGCCGTGGCCGGGCTGGCGGTGCTGCTGATGCGCCGTCCCGTGCCGCTGCTGCCGGCACCCGTCGCCGCGCTGGCCGGGGCCTGCGCCCTGCACCATCTGCTCGCTGCGCTCGGCGTCGGCCTCGGTCCGGTGGTCGGTGCCGCGCCAACCCTCGCACGGCTGGCCGAGGGGCTGCACTCGGCGGTCGCGGCGGCGGGCCAGCTCCCTCCTGCGGGCGATCTCACCGCGCTGCTGCTGCCGGCGGCGCTGCCGCTCGCCATCCTCGCAAGCGTGGAGGGCGCGACGGCGGGTGCGGCGCTACGGGAGCGCTCCGGGCGCCCTGGCCGGCCGGGGCGGGACCTGCTGGCCTGCGCCACCGGCATGCTGGCCGGCGGTCTGGCGGGCGGCGCGCCGGCCACGGGGCTGAGCAGCGCGACGCTCACCTGTCACCGGTTGGGCGGGCGCGGCCGGCTGGCCATGGCGCTGCGGGCCGGTGTCACCGCCCTGGTCCTGATCGCGGCAGGCCCGCTGGTGGCGCCGCTGCCCTACGCGGCGCTGGCTGGCCTGCTGGCAGGCGCGGTGCTGCCGCTGTTCCAGGGCCGCATGCTGTGGCCGGGGGGCGGGCCGCATCGGGCGCGCCACCTCAGCGACGCGCTGGTGGTGGCGACCGTCACCGTCACCGGCGCGGTCCTCGGCCTTGTGGCCGCGGTCGCCGCCGGCGTCGCGCTGTCGATGGTGATCTTCGTGGTGGCGATGTCCCGCGCCACGATCCGCCGCACCATCCAGAACCCCACCGGCCGCTCGCGCATGCGCAGGCCGGCCGGCGACGCCACGCTGCTGCGCAACCAGGGCGGGCGCATCGTGCTGGTCGAGCTCGAAGGCGCGATCTTCTTCGGCAGCGCCGAGCGGATCGTGACCCATGCCGGGCGCCTGCGCACCGGCGGCGCCGAGATGGTGATCCTCGATCTCGGCCGCGTCACGCGCATCGACATGTCGGGCGGGCTGCGCCTGCTGGAGCTGTGCCGCGGGGCGCCCGGCGCACTGCTGCTGGCCCCGCTGCATCCCGGGGCGCGTGCCCTGGCGGAACTGGAGTCGCTGGGCCTGGCGGCGCGCCTGCCGGCCGGCACCGGCTTCCCGTCCATCGCCGCCGCGGTGGAGGTGGCCGAGGACCGGCTGCTCGCCGACAGCCGCGGCACCGCGCATGGCGACGCCATGGACGGCAGCGCCGCCCTGGCCGCGCTCGGCCTGCCAGGCGCGGTTCACGCGGATGTGCTGTCCCGCATGACACCCTGCGCGTTCGGCACCGGTGCGGCAATCCTGCGCCAGGGCGAGGCGGCCGACCGCGCCTTCCTGCTGCTGCAAGGGGACGTCGTGATCAGCATCGCCGACGCATCCGGGCGCGAACCCACGCGGCTGGCCGTGCTTGCGCCCGGCGTGCTTTTCGGCGAGGCGGCATTGCTCGGCGGCGGCCGGCGCAGCGCCGACGCCACGGCGCGCGGCGATGTCCGCTGCCTGCGCCTGACCGCCGCGGACGCGGAGGCGCTGCGCCGCCAGGCTCCGGTTGCGGCCTGGCACCTACTGGAGGCGGTCGCCCGCCAGCTCGCGGCCAATCTCGCCGTCGCCAACCGCACCCTCGACCAGCTCGAAGGCGATGACGGCATCCGGCCCGGCGACTGACATCGTCTCCGCCTATCGCGGCAGCGCCGAGCTGTGCTGCTCCACGATGCGCCACGCGCCCGTCTCGTCCTGCACCAGCGTCAGGCTGAAGCGGCACGGCTCCTCGACGGTGCCGCCCGCCCATTGCTCCCGCACCACCGTATAGCGCCCGGTGGCCACGACCACGCCCTCGCCGACGGTCTGCAGGCCGTATTCGTCGATGCGGAACTCCGGCCGGCTCGGTCCCAGCGGGAAGACCGACAGGTAATGGCCGATGTCGGCATGGCCGACCCATTCGCGCGGCGCGGCAACGCTCCAGACCCGGGCGTTGGAGGTGTAGAGTCGGGCGGCCCGATCGGCACCGCCGGTCACGTGGGCCGAGGCCCAGGCATGCAGCAGCCCGGCCGGCTGGTCCGCCTGTGCCTGAAACGCAGAGGCGAGGGCGGCCAGGACAAGGGCGGCGGCGGCGATGCGGGACATAGTTTCTCTCCTGAGCTGTCGCACCGGATCGTCCGGGCGCAGGGGGAGTGAAGACCCGTTAGCTGCTGTTGTTCTGTGCGATACAGCACAGGCGGCTCCAGAGCGATAGAGTGCGTGTAACTAGGGCGTGTCGTCATTTAGGGGATTCCGGCGCGGCGAAAATTACGATTCATAGGATGTCAGCGATTTTGGGAGCTGACCGATGCACCGCTACGGGCTTCGCGACGATCAATGGGAGGGTATCG
>JADYYZ010000504.1 GCA_020853405.1 Acetobacteraceae bacterium | reverse complement strand
CTCGCCGGCATGACGCACACGTTCGCCTCCTCCTATCTGCTGGGGATCGCGTTCTTCATCCTGTTCTATTCCGTCACCTCGACGTTCCTCTATTTCCAGCAGGCGACGATCGCCGAGGCGAACTTTCCCGACCGGGCGTCGCGCACCGCGTTCTTCGCGAGCATCGATTTCTGGGTGAACCTGCTGACGATCGGCATCCAGCTGTTCCTGACCGGGCAGCTGACCGCCTGGCTCGGCGTGACGGTGATGCTGTCGGTCCTGCCGCTGGTCAGCGCCGCGGGCTTCGCAGCCCTTGCCGCAGCCCCCGGGGTCGGCGTGTTTGTCGCCGTGCAGGTTTCGCGCCGGGTCAGCAATTTCGCGCTGGCACGCCCCTCGCGCGAGGTGCTGTTCACGTCCGTCGCGCGCGAGGACCGCTACAAGGCGAAGAACTTCATCGACACCGTGGTCTATCGGGGCGGCGACCAGGTGGGGGCGTGGAGCTATGCGGGGCTCGCAGCACTCGGGCTGTCGCTTGCGGGCATCGCGGTGGTCGCGGTGCCGCTGTCGGCGGCGTGGCTCGGGCTCGGCTGCTGGCTGGGGCGGCGCCAGGAGGGGATGGCACGCGCGGCGGCGGCAGCGCCCGCGCCGACGCCGCTGCCGCGGTGAGGCGCTACAGGAAACGGCCGCGTTCAAGAATCTCCAGCGTGTAGTCGCGGTAGGAGATGCCGAGCTCCTCGGCGCGCGCGAGTCGCCTGAGCGCGATCTCGGGCGGCGGCGTCTTCCACGCCTTGCGGTGCGCGCTTCGCCAGCGATGGAGTTTCCAGCCGCCGTCCGGCTGGTCGATCAGCATCTCCGGTTCGGCCAGCGGCGGCCCGCCATTGTGGCCGATCGCGACGGGCTTCACAGCGGCGGGCGGCGCCCGACGAAGCCGGCCGCCTGTTCCAGCGTCCAGGCGATGCGATAGAGCCGGGCCTCGCGGAAGGCGCCGGCGACCAGCTGGGCGGCCAGCGGCAGCCCGTTCGGGTGCAGATCGACCCCCAGGCACAGCGCCGGGTGGCCGGTGACGTTGAAGGGGGTGCGCGACTGGCGCGGATAGGTGCGCTCGATCTCGGCCACGTCGGCGATCGGCGCCGGCGTGTCCATCGAACTCGCGCACAGGATGGCATCGTGCGTGGCAAGCAGCGCGCTTACCGCATCGGTCAGCTGGCGCCGCCTGCGCTGCGCCTGGATGTAGTCGGCGGCGCCGAGGAAGGCGCCGGGCAGCAGGCGCCGGCGCGTGCTCTCGGCATAATCCTCGGGCCGCTCGCGCAGCCAGGCTTCGTGGATCGCATAGCCCTCGCCGCAGATGATGACGCGGTTGATGCTGGCGAACTCGGCGAGCGGCGGCAGGTCGGCTTCCTCGACGATCGCGCCCTCGGCCTCCAGCCGCCTTGCCGCACGGTCGAGCGCGGCGGCGACGTGCGGGTCGGCGACGTGGTCGGTGCGGTGGAAGCGGGGCACGTAGGCGATGCGCAACCCCTTCACGCCGGCGCGCAGTTCGCGGGAATAATCCTCGTGGCCGCGCAGCACGCTGGCGGGGTCGGTGGCATCGTGGCCGGCGATCGCGCGCAGCAGGGCGGCGTTGTCCTCGACATTGCGGGTCATCGGCCCGACATGGTCGAGGCTGAAGGCGAGCGGGAAGACGCCGCCGCGGCTGACCAGGCCATAGCTCGGCTTCAGCCCGACGATGCCGCACATGGTGGCGGGGTTGCGCACGGACCCGCCGGTATCGGTGCCGAGCGCCAGCGGCAGCATGCCGGCGGCCAGCGCCGCCCCCGACCCCGAGGACGAGCCGCCCGGGTGGTGGTCGGGGTTCCAGGGGTTGCGCGACGGCGGCCAGGGCAGGTCGAAGCTCGGGCCGCCGAGCGCGAATTCGTGCGTGCTGGTCTTGCCGGCCAGTGCGGCGCCGCCTGCCTTCAGCCGCCGCCAGACCAGCGCATCGGTGGTGGCGGGCGGCGCGTCCCGCAGGATTTTCGAGTGGCAGGTGGTGGTGATGCCGGCGACATCGATGATGTCCTTGACCCCCACCGGCAGGCCGTGCAGCGGCCCGCGCCCGATGCCGGCCATGATCTCGGTCTCGGCCGCGCGTGCCATGGCGCGCCAGATCTCCGGCGTGAACCGGACATAGCAGGCAAGGCGCGGCTCCAGCTTCTCGGTGCGCGCGATCAGCGCCTCGGCATACTCGACCGGCGAGAGCTGCTTCCGGGCGAACAGTTTCGCGACCTCGAGCGCGGGCAGGAAGGCGAGGTCGGCACCGGAAAATGCGGCGTCGTTCACGGCAGCGGCCGATCGGCGAGCGGCGGCAGGATCAGCGCCGGTTCGGCGGCAGGTGCGAGGTCGCGGCGGAAGGCCGCTGCCATCAGCCTGGCTGCCTCGTCCGCTTCGCGAACGGCATCGGGGAATTTCTCGGCGGCTGGCGCGAGGCCGCGCCGGCGTGCCGCATCCAGGGGATCGTGCTGCATCCCGCAAGGGTGCTGGCGGCGGCACGGTTTGGGAAGGGGGCTTGGGGATAAAGCGGCGGGCGGCGCCTTGCGGTCGTGAACGACCAGGCGCCAGCCCGCCGGAGTTTTGGCGCTGACGGGGACCGGATGTCAGCGCCGACCGGGAGAGACGAGGCCCACGAGAACTCGTGAAACCCCGATCGGAACTATGCGCAGATTCGGTTGCGCGTCAGTAAAAATACACACGCATGACGGGTAGTTTTCGCCTTTTGCGTGATCACGAAGTCGTGATCGGAACGGATCGCGCGCGCGAAATCCACCCGACGCGCGGGCAGGGCTATGATCGGGCACGACAATCCCCGGCCGGACGGACCAGCCCATGGATGGCGAACGCGTGACGATCTGGGAGGTGGCGCCGCGCGACGGGTTCCAGCCGGTCGCTCCCTTGATCGCCACCGCGCGCAAGATCGCCGCGATCCGGGCGCTGGCCGAGGCGGGGCTGTTGCGCCAGGAGGTCTCCTCGTTCGTCTCGCCGAAGGCGGTGCCGCAGCTGGCGGACGCGGCCGAGGTGCTGGCCGCGGCCAGGGAGATACCCGGCTTCACCGCCTGCGTGCTGGCGCCCAACCGCAAGGGCGTTGAGCT
>JADYYZ010000503.1 GCA_020853405.1 Acetobacteraceae bacterium | reverse complement strand
CGATCGGCGCGGCGGCTCAACCGCCGTCGGGGGCCGCGTTCGCGGCTGCGGGCTCGTCGAGCTTCCTCGCTTCCTCGACCAGCATGATCGGGATGCCGTCGCGGATCGGGTAGGCGAGCCGTGCCTTCTCGCAGACCAGCTCCTGGGCTGCCGCATCGTAGCGTAGCGGCGCCTTGGTCAGCGGGCAAACCAGGATCTCCAGCAGTTTGGGATCGACGGTGGTCATGGTGCCATCTCAGCTGAGTTTCGATCGCGATGGGTCTTCGCTGGCGGAAGGCGGCGCCGACGCGGCACCGATCTGCATCAGCGCGATCAGCATCGCCGCCCGCCTCGCCGGCGTCTCGGCTTCCAGCAAAGCCTGTTTCTCGCGCGGCTCGAACGGACAGGCCATGCTGAGCGTGGTCAGCAGCATCGGGTCGGGCGTGCCGGCAATGGCGTTCCACTCGACACTGATCCCTTGCGCGCGGAAATAGGCGCGCATCGCCGCCTCCAGCTCCGGGCGATCGAGCGTGATCGCCGCGGGTTCGAGATCGGCGGCATAGGCGCCGTAGTCGGCGCGCGCCCGCCGGAAGCCGCCCTGGTGCGGTGCCAGTTCCTCGACGATCGCAAAGCGGATCAGACCGGACAGCGTGATCAGCAGCCGCCCGTCGTCGGTTTCCTCGAACTGCGACAGCCGGCCGAGGCAGCCGATGCGGTAGAGGCCAGGCCCGGTCGTGCCCTGCGGCTCCTGCGGGTTCGGCTGGATCATCCCGAACATCCGGCCGTGCGCCAGCGCATCCTCGGTCATCGCGAGGTAGCGCGGCTCGAAGATATTGAGCGGCAGCCGCCCGCCCGGCAGCAGCAGCGCGCCGTCCAGCGGAAAGATCGCGATCTCGGCCGGCAGGTCGCTGAAGCGGGGATGGAAGGCGGGCGGCACCCGGCCCGGCCTAGCTGAACAGCAGGGCGGAGAGTTTGCGCCGGGCAGCGACGCTCGCCTCGTCCATCAGGCCCCAGCTGTCGAACAGTTTCAGCAGCTGGGCGCGGGCAGCGCCATCGTTCCAGGCGCGGTCGCGGCGGATGATCTCGAGCAACGCATCGGCCGCCTCCTCGCGCTTGCCCGCGGCGTTCAGCGCGGTGGCCATGTCGATCCGCGCCTGATGGTCGTTCGGGTCTGCCTCGAGCCGCGCCAGGTACTGGTCCTGCTCACCCTGCGCGCGGCGCCCCGCCTCGGCCAGTTCGAGGGCAGCCTTCACCTGCACGATGTCGGCGTGCTCGGCCTGCACGGCGTTGAGGTTGGCGAGCAGCCCCTTGGCCTGCTCCTCCTGGCCGGCGGCCATGAAGGTCCTGGCCAGCCCGGCGATGGCGGCGGCGTTGTCGGGTTCCTGCTCCAGCAGCGCGCTGAACAGTTCGGCGGCGTCCTGCAGCTGGCCCTCCTCCAGCGCCTTCCTGCCCTCGGCGAGCAGGTCGGCCTGCGGCGTCGTGCCGCCTGCGGATTGCAGCAGGCGCTCGACGAACTGCCGCACCTGGCTTTCCGGCAGCGCGCCCTGGAACGCATCGACCGGCTGGCCCTGCCAGATGGCAAAGACGGTGGGCACCGACTGGATGCGGAAACTGGCGGCCAGGCGCTGGTTCTTGTCGATATCGACCTTGACCAGGCGTACCCGCCCGCCGGCGCCGCGCACCACCTTTTCCAGCACCGGCGTGAGCTGCTTGCAGGGGCCGCACCAGGTGGCCCAGAAATCGACGATCACCGGCACCTCCTTCGAGGCGGCCAGGATTTCGGTCTGGAAATTGGCATCGGTGCCTTCGCGCACCGGATCGGGGCCGCCAGGGGCGCCGCCAGGGGCGCCGGCGGTGGCGCCGGCGGCACCTGGCCGGGACGGGTCGAACAGGATCTCCATGGTCGTGCTCCTGCGGCGGCCTCTGGGCCGGTCGGGTCATACTCGCGCATAGAGATGCCCTCGCGACCGCCGGTCGGCAAGGCGCCCGAGCAGAGGGTGCCTCGCGGCCAGCGCTCAGCGCTCAGCCGGCGGCTTCCTCCAGCGCCTCCAGCTCGACAAGGCGGGGCGTGTGGCCGGTTTCAGCGATAAAGCGCAGCAGGTCGGCAGGGCTGATCGACGTGGTCATGCTGTTGTCAAGCGGGTGATAGTTCAGCACGGAATGCTCGCGCAGCATGGCGGCATCGAGCACCGGGGTGACCCGGATTCCGGTATCGTTGATCAGGCCGAACGGGGTGACCGCGCCCGGGATCACGCCGAGGAGGGCCATCAGGTCGTCGGCGCCGGCGAACGAGACGCGCGGCGCCCCGAGCGCGCGCGCCAGCGCGTTCACCGAGACCCGGCGGTGTTCCAGCATCACGGCAAGCCAGTAGCCGCCCGCCTTGTCGCGGAGGAACAGCGATTTGCAATGGCCGCCCGGCAGTATGCCGCGCAGTTCCTTGCTTTGCGCAACGGTGAACACGGGGGGGTGGTGATGGGTGTTCGCCTGGATTCCGAGTTCGGCGAGGCGGGCGAGGAGCTGGTCGGGCGTGAGCGGCATGGTTCGGCTGGGCTAGCCCGGCGTGAGCGGGGTTGCAAACGACCCGGGCGGGCTGTATCACCCGCCACCTTGCCGCACGGAGCGCGGGCGTAGCTCAGGGGTAGAGCACGACCTTGCCAAGGTCGGGGTCGAGGGTTCGAATCCCTTCGCCCGCTCCAGT
>JADYYZ010000502.1 GCA_020853405.1 Acetobacteraceae bacterium | reverse complement strand
GATCGATCCGGACATCCGCGCTCGTGGAATAGAAGCTCGACGGCCCGATGGGCCGGTATATGCCCTGGGTCGGTGCGATCGACGGCAGCGGGCCGACGGGCTTATCCACGGTTGCCACAGCCCGCGTCGGACTGCCGAACGCGTCGGTGGTGCCCACCACCCTTCCGGAGGGCTTCGGCGTCGTCGAGGCCGGATCGATGTTTGCGACGTCGCCCCAGCCCGAAGGCAGGCCGCCGAGCGGATTGGCCTCGAAATCGTCGACGATCAGCGCGGCCGCGGCCGGCGTGCCGGCGCACGCGACCAGCAGGGCCAGCACCGCGCAACGGTGGTGCACAACGTGTTTCATCCCCGCATCCTCCGGTGAAGTTCCGTATCGGTGCTCCTGGCGGGCAGAACACACGCCAAGCCAGCCCGCGCGCACCCTGTTCCCCGGCACTGCACGGCCGCTATCCGATTCCGGCCCACCCCGTCCGCCGACGGCCCAATTCGTTGTCGAATCATGACAACGACCCGCCGCGATGTGGTATCGTGCTCGGAACGACACCGGACGCAGGCCGGGCACGCTTCCCGGCCAGTGGCGGAGGTTTTTGCGATGCCACCCGATGATTACCCAGAGCGGCCGTCACCGCCGCGCGATGCGGCGATTCCGCGCGACATCCGCAAGGCGCTGGACCACATGCGCAGGAGCCGTGGCGAGCCAGTCACCGTGGCCGAGCTCGCCGCCGCCTGTGGCGTGCCGGAGCGCACACTGCGCAAGCATTTCCGGCGCTTCGTCGGGCTTTCCCCGCTTGCGCATCTGCGCCGGCTTCGCCTTGCCGCCGCGCGGGCCGACCTGCTGGCCTGCGAGGGAACCCTTTCCGTCACCGAGATCGCCACGCGGCACGGGTTTGCGCATCTCGGGCGCTTTGCATCCGACTATGCCCGCCACTTCGGCGAGCCGCCGTCCGCCACACTCAATCGCGGCCGGCGCGAAGCGGAAGAGCGCGAGCAGGACCGGCGGCGCGAAGAGTGGCGGCGCGAGGAGGCAGCGCGCGCGCTGGTGGAAGCGGGCAATGGCGGCGCGCACAGGCCGCACCTGGGGCGGCACGCGGCGGCCCTCCTGATCGCTCCCTTCGAGGTCGCGCCCGGGCACGAGGACGCGCAGTTCGCCGCCGACCTGGCCGCAGATCTCGCCGCCACGCTGTCGCGGGTGCACGGATTCCCGGTCATCCTCGCACCGCGGCCGCCGGCGGGAACGCACGACTGGCGGCATGACGCGCGCCGCAGCGCCGCGAACTACTGCCTCGCCGGCCGCATCGCCAACGGCGGCGAGCGCATGCGGGTCGTCGTTCAGCTGCTGGACACCACGACCGGCGCCCATCTTTGGGGCGACTGCTACGATGGCCTCGTCCGCGACCGGCCGGCGCTGCTCGATCGCATCACCGCCCTCGTGCCTGACAGTGTCGCGGCCAGCGTGCGCGAGAATGCCACCGCACGCGCCGAGCGCCGGCCGCCCGATTCGTCGAACGCCGGCGATCTGGTGCTGCGCGCCGTGCCCATGCTGCTCGCCGGCGATCGTGCCAGCGTGGCGCGGGTCATCGGGCTGATGGACCACGCCATGGCGCTGGACCCCGACCATGCCCAGGCGCCGGCGCTCGGGGCGTACGCCCATGCGGTGCTGTTCAACCACCTTGTGTTCGCCGGTGAATCCGCCTCGTCCGCGATGGCGGCAAAGCGGCGCGAGCACGAGCTGGCCCAGCGCGCAACCGCGCTGGACAGCGTGGGCGACCCGCTGGTGCTGCTCGCCCACTCCTGCATCGTGCGCGGACAGGGCGATCGCGAGCAGTCCGAGGCGATCGTGGCCCGCGCGGTGGCGATTGACCCGGCCGCTTCCCTTGCCTGGGGACAGAGCGCCTGGTGGAAGAATGGCCGGCGCAACACCGACGCTTCGATCAGGGATTTCAACCGGGCGATCCGCCTTGATGGCACTGCGGCACCGTTCGTGGACAGGCTGGCCGGCATCGGCTGCGCGCATTTCATCGCCGGGCGGTACGCGGAAGCTGCGCCGTGGTTTCGCCGGGCGCTCGCTGCCAATCCGGCCGCCACCGTGCACTATCGCCAGCTCGCCGCGACCTACGCGCTGATGGGCGAGAAGCGGTCGGCGCGCACCGCGCTGGATGCGCTGCGCCGCGCCTACCCGGGCGCCACGCTGGCCAGTTTCGCTTCGATCATCTCGCCCGGCTGCCGCGAGAAGACACTGGAGGCACTGTCCAGCATCGGCCTGCCGCCTTGATGCGGGCTCGCTGACGCGGGTTGGCGCGCCGCACCAAGGCGCGGCGCGCCGCGCGGAAGATCAGCGCATCACCGGCGCGAACCTCGCGGCCACCAGGTCGGCCACACCCTGGCCGATTCCGGTGCCCGCCTCGACGTCGAACCGATAGTGGATGCCCGCCGCCATTCGTGCTTCGCCGGCCTGCCGGCCCAGATCGGCCAGCTCTGCGGCATCGGCCGGGAAGAGTTTCGCCAGCACCAGGCCGCCGGCGACGGAGAGGCAGGCGTGCGCGGCCGGGTAGCTCGGGTGCCCCGGCGGCGGGAACAGCGGGCGCAGTTCCGGATCGAGCTGCGAGGGGCGGATATACCAGTAGGCGTATTTGGCATCGAAGCACGCCACCACCGAATCGTGGAATGCGATGTTCAGCGCAGCGAACGAAGCGGCCGCACGTGGCGGGTCGGCACCGAGATCATATTCCAGCAGTTTCCGCCCGAGCACGCCGTTGAAGAGCTGGTAACTGCGGGGGCCTCCGAACACTTCCCAATAGACAGCATCGTGGTTCGATTTCGGCGTGCGGGGGAACGCCTTCAGTTCGGCCAGCGCCGCCAGCGCCTGCGGGGAATCGTGGGCGGGCGGCGGCGGCGGGCGCAACGCATCGCCCGATGCCAGCAGCCAGGGCTTCCACGTGCCGGCAAGCGGCGCGTAGGGCGTGGTTCCCTGCCAGCGTCCCGGCCCGGTCGGCACGGTGCCGGTCCAGCGCGCGGCGACGCCATCGCTGCCGGCGCGTGCCAGCGCCAGCGCCGCAATCTCCGCCCCGATCGCCCGGCCGGCCTCGGCATCGCTTGGCAGTTCCAGCCCCGCCCGCTGGCGCAGCAGCACCGCTTCCCTCGCCATCGTCCGATATGCTTCGGCACGGTCCGGTATCAGCGCGCTGAGAATGATCAACGCCGCCTCGCCCACCGCGGCGGCTTCCGACGGATAGGCCGAGGCCACGGCTCGCGCGCCAGGCATCGCCAGGGCCGCATCGGCCGCGGCGGGCGGCGGGCGGCGGTGCTGCTGGCGCGCCGCGTAGACCACGACGGTCGTATCGTAGAGCGCAGCGTGCAGCAGCGCGAGGTTGCGGGCTGCCGCGGCAACGATGACGAACCGATCGACCATGTCGGCGATCGCGACCTCGTTCCAGCGATACGCCTGGCCCCCCGCCTCCCAGCGACGCACGCGCATCGCCAGCTCGGGCGGCCGGTCGGCGGCCAGCCGGCGCAGCGCATCGAGCTCGGCCTGCGTTGCCGCTTCATCGGGTGGCGGCGGCACCGCAATCGCCGCCGGCCCCGTGATCAGGAGCGTCGGCCAGTTGGCGAGCGGCAGCGGCTCGGCCGCAAGGGCCGGTGCAGCGATGCTGGCGGCCAGCAGAACACCAAGGGGTGAAATTCGGCGCATGACGATAACCTCCCGGTAGGTCATCCGACCGGCGCATGCTGAACCGTTGCCTCGTGGCCGTCTGTCCGCAATTGGCAAGAATGTCCAGGATCGGTCGCGCGCGTCGTGCTATGCTTGCACCAGCATGAAGGCTGGCAGCATGAAGGCTGGCAGCATGCGCGACGCTCGACGGCAACGGCCCGACGACGCGATTCTGGCTGGCGCGGCAGGCGCGCCGGCCGCGCTGCGGCGCGCGCTGGCACTGGTGCAGGATGCGCTGCAGCAGGATCCGGCAGCCCGAATTCCGATTGCGCCGCTTTCTGCCGCCGCCGGGGTTTCACACCGCACGCTGGGGCGCATCTTCCGACACGCTCTGGGCTGTTCGCCGCAGGTCTTTGTGCGGCGCCAGCGGCTGCAAGCAGCCCGCGACACGCTGGCCCGGGGTGAGAGCGGATCGGTTCTGGACGCGGCCATCGGCCACGGCTTCATGCATCCGGGCCGGTTCGCCATCGCCTATGCCCGTGCCTTCGGCGAGCGCCCCTCGGCGACGCTTGGCAAGCGACGCCTTGCGGCATGCAGCACGGCCGCCTCGCCAGCCCGAAAGGCAAGCCGTATCACGCTCTCGCCGATCGAGGTGATCGCCAGCTCTGATACCGCGCGCGCACGACATGCAGGCGCAGCACTCGCCGCCGCGGTCTGCCGCCGCCCCAGCCTGGAACTCTCTGAGCCGGCAAGCGGGGCGGGCGCTGTGCTGGCGGCCGAGTACCGTCTGCAGGGACAGCTGGATGGCACGGCGATCACCCTGAAACTGGTCCTGCCGGCGCGCGGCACCGTGCTGTGGACTTCCCGGCAGAGCATGCGGGCGCGGGACATTCCGCGTTGGGCCGAACGCGTGATCGAGCAAGTACGCACCGCGATCGAGATTCAGCAGACTGAAGCGGCGCGCTGCGTGCCACGGCTGTTCGCCAATGCGGACATGCTGGTTGCGCGGGCACGGCCGGCGGCCGCCAGCATGGACCAGGGCGGCGTCGCGATCGCCCTTGACCTGCTGCACGAGGCGCTGCATCGCGATCCCGCGCACGCGCTGGCGCACGCCATGGCCGGCTGGTGCAACGGGCAGTCCGCGATCCACCATTTCTCCCGCGATCCGGATGGCTGCCTGGAACGCGCGCTGTCGCATGTCCGCCAGGCGGTGGCACTCGGCCCCGACGATCCCGCGGTGCTGGGTTTTGCAGGTGTCGCGATGTCGCTTGCCGGCAGGCAGGCCGAAGCGGAGCGCCTGACCCTTACATCGCTGGCGCTCGACCCCGACCAGCCGGAGGCGTGGCGCCGGCTTGCCTGGATCCAGAACTACCGTGGCGAGTGGAGGCAGGGTCTCGCCGCGTTCCGCCGAACGCTCGGCCGCTGGCCGGAAGGGCGCGATGGCGCGCTGTCGATGGTCGGGATCGGCGTGGCCAGTTTCGCAACCGGCGACTACGCCCGCTCCGCGCGGATGCTGTCGCGCGCGCTGGCGCGCCAGCCCACCCTGCAATGGGCGCATCGCTACCTTACGCCGGCGGCGATCCACGCCGGCGCGAACGTGGCTGCGCGCCACTCGCTGGACGCGTTGCGGCGGGCATTCCCGGAGCTTCGCATCGCTGATTTCTGCCGCTTCGACATCATGCAGGGCGAGGTGCTGGCGCGCATGCAGGAAGGGCATGCAAGGGCCGGGCTGCCGCATTGAGCAGAGAGCGGGCGCGCGGCGTG